>CAZNHG010000016.1:0-11728 GCA_964572555.1 uncultured Devosiaceae bacterium
CGAGCGCATCGATGAGCCGGGCGAGCACGATGTCGCCGGCATATTTGCGGGCGCCGCGGCTGGCCTGCAGGATCACCGGCGCGTCCGCGCGGTCCGCCGCGGCCATGATGGCGAGGCCCTGTTCCATGCTCGAGATGTTGAAGGCGGGCACGCCATAGCCGTTTTCGGCGGCGTGGTCGAGAAGCTGGCGAAGAGTGATGCGCGCCATTGTCTATCCTCCCTGTCCGGGCTGGTTGGCGAGTGCTGCAAGCGCCGCGACGTCGTCGGCAGCGCCGAAGATGAGGGGTGTGTTCTGGTGAAGGCTGCCGGGAACGCGATCGAGGATCGCGCCGGCGCCGTCGGAGGCCGCGCCGCCTGCCTGTTCGATGAGAAAGGCGATGGGGAACGCCTCGTAGATGAGCCGCAGGCGACCGGTCTCGTAGCCGGGGCGGCTGTCGGCGGGGTAGAGGAAAAGGCCGCCGCGATTGAGGATGCGGTGCAAGTCCGCGACGGCGGCGGCGAGCCAGCGCATGTTGAGATTGCGTCCGCCGCCCACCGTATCTCCGGTCAACTCGGTGATGCCGGTACGCAGCGGTGTGGGCCAGCGGGCGAGATTGGCGGCGTTGTAGGCCGCGACCTTCGCCTTTGCGGGGATGCGCACGTTCTCGGCGGTGACGCGGAATGTCCCGTCGTCGGGGTTGTGCGTGGCAAGGTTCACGCCGGCGCCCAGGCTCAGCCCCATGTCCACGGAATGCCCGAACGAGATGTAGCCCGCCGCTATCACCTCGCGGCCCGACCTTAGAAACGTGTCGCCGGCCGGGAATATCGCGAAAAGGAGCCCCAGCGGCGTGCCGATACCGATGCTGTCGGAGCCGTCGATGGGGTCGATTGCGACGTCGAACTGGCCATCGGGGCTGAGATGAACGACATCGTCGGCTTCCTCCGAGAGGACGGCACGGACGGACACGGTGGCAAGCGCATCCAGCACGTGCGCGTGAGCGGCGGCGTCGAGTGCCTTCTGCCGGTCTCCGCTGGCGTTGGCGCCGACGATGGCGGCGGGGTCACCGGGGAGGGCGCCCAGGGCAAGGCGGCGGGCGATGGGAGAGGCGGCCGCCGCAATCGCAGTGACGATCTCCGAGAGGGCCCGGTCGCGCGCACCGGTCGCCGTGATGCTTGCCAGGTGGTTGGCGAGCGTTGGCGCGTCGGGTGGCCGGTCGTTGGGCAGCGAAAGGGTTTCGTGCATGGCGATCCTCTTGATTTGGCCGCCCCCATACGCCAGCGATGTGATTATCACAACAATAACTCACAAAATCACATGATTTTTGTTGATTATGCCAATCACCATGTTATGTTGGCGCCAACCGATGATGTGAACACGAGGGCCGAAGCGTTGAAACCGGAAGACCGGCGGCACGAAATCGTCGAACTGCTCGTCGAGGAGGGCTCGGCGACGCTGGAGGCGCTTGCCAGGCGTTTCGAGGTGTCGCACATGACCATTCACCGCGATCTCGACGAACTCGAGAACGAGGGGCTGCTGCGCAAGGTGCGTGGCGGCGCTACCATCGAGGCGAGCGGGCAGTTCGAGAGCGACTTCCGTTATCGCGCGCGCTCGGCCGCCGATGAAAAGCGCCGGATCGCGCGGCGGGCGGCGGAGTTCGTGGAGCCGGGCATGAGCGTGATGATCGACGACGGCTCTACGTCGCAGAACCTCGTGCCGTTTCTGATCGACAAGCGCCCGCTGACCGTCATCACCAACAACATGGCGGTGATTGCCGATCTGACCGGCGCGGCCGGGATCGAGACGATCGCGCTCGGCGGGACGTATTCGAAGAAGTTCAACGGCTTCTTCGGCGTTATCACGGAGCAGGCGCTGGCCAATCTGCGCGCCGACGTCGTGCTGCTGTCGAGCTCGGCCATCGAGGGGACGACGGCATTCCACCAGGACCAGGAGGTGCTGGCGGTCAAGCGGCGCATGATCGACTCGTCGGCGCAGCGCTACCTGATGGCCGATCACGAGAAGTTCGGGCGCACCGCGCTCCACCTGTTCACGGACCTCGGCGTGTTCGACGGCGTGGTGACCTCCAACGACCTGGCCGCGGAGAAGGCGCGTGCCCTGCACGACCGCGGCATCAAGCTGCACTACGCCGAGGAGATGGATGAATGACGGCTGACGCCCGCGCCTGGATCGGCACGAGCTGGAAGATGAACAAGACGCTGGCCGAGGCGCGCCGGTTCGCCGATGATGTGGCCGCCGCTGCGGGCGACGAGCGCATACAGCGGTTCGTCATTCCCCCGTTCACGGCGGTGCGCGAGGTCAAGCAAACGCTTGCCGCCTCGGACATCAAGGTAGGCGCACAGAACATGCACTGGGCCGAAAGCGGGGCGTGGACCGGCGAGATATCGCCGCCGATGCTCACCGATTGCGGGCTGGACATGGTCGAACTCGGGCACTCGGAGCGGCGGACGCATTTCGGCGAGACGGACGAGACGGTGGGACTGAAAACCGAAGCAGCAGTCCGGCACGGATTGGTGCCGCTCATCTGCATCGGGGAGTCGGCTGCCGAGAAGGACGCGGGCGAGGCCGATGCCGTGCTGCGCAAGCAGGTGCGCGGTGCGCTCGATGGCCTGAGCGCCGAGCAGAAGGCAATGCCGATCCTGTTTGCCTATGAGCCCGTCTGGGCAATCGGCGAGAGTGGCGTGCCGGCCACGCCGGCCTATGCCGATGCCCGGCACGCGCACATCATCAACGTTGCGGCGGACCTGACGGGCCGCCATATCCCGTGCCTGTACGGAGGCAGCGTGAACCCGGACAACTGTGCGGACCTCATCGCATGTCCGCACATCGACGGGCTTTTCATCGGGCGTTCCGCCTGGGAGGCCGAGGGCTATCTCGACATTCTCGGGCGGTGTGCCGCAGTTATTCGAGGAAAGGAAGACCCATGAAAATAGCTCTCGCAGGCGACAGCGCCGGTGCCCCGCTCGCCAAGGCTGTCGCGGACCATCTCGGCAAGCGCGCCGATCTCGAGGTCTTCGAAGTCAGCACGCCGCCGGACAATTCCAGCGAGTATTATGCCGACCTCGCCGACCGCGTGGCGGCCGGTGTTCTCGACGGCACGTACGACCGGGCGATTCTGTGCTGTGGCACCGGCATTGGCGTATGCCTTTCGGCCAACAAGGTGCCCGGCATCCGGGCGGCGCAGACGCACGACACCTATTCGGCCCAGCGGGCTGCCCTGTCGAACAATGCCCAGATCATCACCATGGGCGCCCGCGTGATCGGTGTCGAACTCGCCAACGCGATTGCCGAGGCGTTCCTGGCCTCGCAATTCGATCCGGAAGGCAAGTCGGCCGGCAATGTGAATGCCATCAACGCGCTCGACGCGAAGTACCACGAGGGTGCCTGAAGCCTGAAAAAGTGTCCCCGCGCTCATGGGCGCGGGGACACGGAGCCGCAGTCGCCGGAGGAAACGCTGCGGCTTCAGATCTTCATCAGGTGTGTGCCGCGCAGGTGCGCCAGCGTCGCCTCGATTTCCTCGTTCCTTCGTTCCCCGGACCAGCCCAGAGCGTCTGCGGCGACCTCGGCAATCGTCTCGAGATCCGGCCTTGTAAGCGATCCCGTGATCGCCAGCGTGGTGCGGCGCATCACGATATCGGCGAGGTGGGTGACGTGTTCGTTGCGCACGAGCCAGTCGATCTCCGCCAGGCTGTAGTCATCGGAATCCGGCAGCCGGTCGGCATCGGTCCAGGTGCCGGCGTGCCGTGCGATGTTTTCGGCGGTCGTGCCGTAGCGTTCGAGCAGGGTTTCGAGACGTGCGACATCGAGGCCCGTTTCCTCTGCGGTTCGGGACAGCCAGCCGGTGCGCGCGCTGTCGTCTGCCGGGAAGGCCCGGCCGCCGCCAATGGGCATCTCCTGCGTCGTCGCGCTTCGTTCGCGCTGCAGCCGCTCAAGAATGGTGTCGGCAACTTCCCCGGCGAAGCTGCGAAAGGTGGTCCACTTGCCGCCGATCATGGAGATGACGGGGAAGGGGCGGTCATTTGTGGCGTCGGTGACCGGCGCCGAATGGTCGCGGCTGATCAGGCCCGGCGCCGACGCGTCGGAGGCGGGCAGGGGGCGAATGCCGCTATAGGCGTAGACGATCTGGTCGCGCGAGAAGCTCAGGTCGGGCAGCAGACTTTCAAGGCTGGCGAGAAAATAGTCGATCTCCCCGGACTCGCAGTGCACGGTGTCCGGGTCGCTTGCGGGAATGTCGGTCGAGCCGACGAGAACGCGGCCGAGATAGCCGTAGACCAAGCAGATGCGGCCGTCGTCGGCCTCGAAGTAGATCATGCGGCCATCGAGCCGCCGCTCCAGTTCGTTATGCGCCAGAACGATGTGCGAGCCCTTGGTGCCGCCGATCATCTTCGATGGCGCCCCCAGTTCGGCGTTGACGCTGTCGATCCACGGGCCGGCCGCATTGACAACGATCTTCGGGGTTACCGAAAGCGTCGTTCCGCTGTCGGTCGCGAGTGTGAGGGTGCCGCCGTCGCGGGACTGAAGCGTGGCGTAGTTGGCGGCGGCGGATTCGGGGTTGGCGGCGATGCCGTCGCCGATCAGTTCGTAGACGAGGCGTTCGGGTGCGGTCACCTTGGCGTCGTAGTAGGTTCCCGCGGCAACGATGGCCCCGGTCAGGCCCGGCAGGTCGCGCAGGGCGCGGCGGCGGCCAGCGAAGCTGTGGCGAGGCATGACGCGGTTGCGCGCGCCATAGAAATCGTAGATGGCCAGACCGATCTTGACCAGGATCGCGCCGCGGCTGCGCGGGGCGCTGGTGGAGCCGAACAATGTACGGACGGCGGCCCAGATACCCCTGGTCCAAGAAAAGATCGGGATGATCGTGGGGAGCGGGTGCACGTTATGCGGCGCGTTCTTCAAAAGCAGGTTGCGCTCGAGTGTCGAGTCCGCAACCAGCCGGAATTCGCCGGTTTCGAGGTATTTCAGGCCGCCGTGGATGAGCCGGGACGGCGCGGCGCTCGTGCCCGAGCCGAAATCGGCCTTGTCGACGATCAGGCAGTTCACACCCTGAGCGCTGAGATCGCGAAACAGGCCTGCGCCGTTGATACCGGCGCCGAGGATGAGAACGTCGACGTTCGCGGTGTTGGGAGTGCTCCTGGCCATTACCGGGATCCAGTGTTGGCCGCGGCGAGGGCTTCGACGGCCGGCCAGTGCGGTTTGAGCGCCTCGACAATCCGGCCGTGGACGGCGAAGCGCTCTTCATAGGCTTTGCTGCGCTGCGGGTCGGGCTGGTAGGTCGTGTCGAGCGCGGCGAGATCGCGCGGATCGGCGTTCGCTCCTTGGTAGATGCCGATGGCGGCCCCGGCGCACAGGGCCGCGCCCCAGGCGGCAGCCTCCTCGGTCGGCGTCACGGTGACCGGCATGCCGAGAACATCGGCAAACATCTGCGCAAAAGCCGGATTGCGCGATCCGCCTCCCGTGAGCCTTGCCGTCTCGAAATCGAAGCCCCGCTTGAGCGCATCGATATGTGTGCGGTGGTTGAAGGCGATCCCCTCGAGCACGGCCTTCAGCATGTCGCCGCGGTCGTGCCAGCCATGCAGGCCGATGAAGCTGCCGCTGGCGTCGGCGCCGTGCGGCGAGCCGAAGAGGTAGGGGTGGAACAGAAGCGTCGACGACCTGCCCAGTGCCTCACCGATTTCCCTGCCGAGAGCTTCGTGGATCGAGGCCCCCTCCGCCGTCGTCTTCTCGAGCTCGGCGGCGCACAACGTGTCGAGGAACCAGTCGTAGTTGGCGGTCGAGGCGGGGGAGATCGCCATGTTGTTCCAGGCGCCCGGCTCGATGGCGTTGCGGCAGAACCAGTCGCGATCGGTACGCGGGGCATTCGAGACGACCTCGTTGATCGAATAGGTGCCTGCAACGATGCCCACCACACCACGCCGGTGGGCCCCGATGCCCAGTGCCGAGGCCGTCACGTCGTGCAGGCCGGTGGCGACGGGCGTTCCTGCCACGAGGCCGGTTTGCGCGGCCGCCCCCTCGGTGACGGTTCCGGCGACCTCGGCGGAGTGCAACATGGACGGCAGGGCATCGGTGAGCGCTTCGAGGCCGTAGAGCTTCAAGGCGTCGGGCGCATAGCCCTGCGTGCGCACGCCGGTGAAGGATATGCTGGCTTCCGTGCGGTCCGTGGCGATGCTGCCGGTCAGGCAGAAGCGCAGCCAGTCCTTGGAGGCGAGGATGTGGGCGATGCGTGCGAAACGCTCCGGCTCGTGCGCCTTGATCCAGGCAAGCAGGGCGGAGGGCGCGGAGGCGTGGGGTACCTGCCCGGTGAGCGCGAGCGCCTCGTCGAAAAGATCGGTTTGCGCCCATTCCCCGACAAGCTGGCCGGCGCGGCTGTCGAGCGAGAGAATGCCGGGGCCGAGCGGTTGGCGGTCCGCATCGAGCAGATAGATGCCGTCACCGTGCGCCGTGGCGGCCACCGCTGCGATATCGCTCGCCGGGCGGTTGGCTGTTGCGATGACTTCGGCGATGGCCTCGGCCGTGGCGCTCCACAACTCTCCCATGTCGCGCTCGATGTGGCGCGCCCGGGGGATCGATTGGGGGATGCGGCGGCGCGCAACGGCCAACTGCGCGCCCGAGATATCGAACAGGACGGCCTTGCTGACCGTGAGGCCGTTGTCGATTCCGAGGAGGCAGGTCATTCGCTTGCCGGCGTGCCGCCCCCGACCGGTGCGACGACGACGTGTATGCCCTTGGACCGCATGCGTTCGACATGGACGGTCGGCGTGCCGTCGTCGACGATGACGGTATCCATGTCGGTGAGGCGGGCAAGGCCGTGCAGCGCGCGGCGTTCGAACTTGGTGTGATCGACCAGGAGGACGCGCTTCGAGGCTGCCTCGAACATGGCGCGCTTGGTGTCGACCATTTCGGGCGACTGGTGGAACACCATGTCGTCGGTGATCGCCGCCATGGAAAGAAATAAGGTGTCCGCGCGCAGGCGCGATATCTCGTTGGTGGTCACGCGGCCCATGAAGGCGTTGGCCCAGTTGTGGAACTGGCCGCCGAGCCCCATCAGGTTGAGCTCGCGGATGCCCTTCACCTCGTTCATCAGGGTGAGGGAGTTGGTGATGATGGTCAGCGGCACCTTGGTGTGCAGGTGCGGGGCCATCTGCAGGACGGTGGTGGAATCGTCCATGAAGATCGCCTGGCCCGGCTCGACGAACTGCATCGCGGCCTCGGCGATGGCGGTCTTTTCCGCCGACTCGCGGCTGGAGCGATAGACGTCGCTGGCTTCGATGAGACTGGTGGGGGCGGCGGAGACGAGACCGCGCGACTTGCGCAGCAGGCCCCGTTCGACGAGGTCGTCGAGGTCGCGGTGAACGGTCATCAGGCTGATACCGAAGCGCTCGGTGAGTTCCTCGATGCGGATCGAGCCTTCTGCCATGACCGCCTCGGTGATGAGCTGGCGGCGGGCGAGTTGCCGCGCCTGGCGGCTGTCGCCGGTGACCTGCTCGCTCATCAGGCGGTCGACGCCCTGATCGTTGTTCTCGTTCGATTGCGACATGGATTCTGCGTTACCCGAATTGGAGGGCGCCCAGTGGGCGAAAAGCTCTGGTTCGAAACTGCTGTCGGCGGCGCAATCATATCAGCGCGTCGGGCAAGCGCACGGCGTCGAACGCCGCCTTCAACGCAAAAATCGGGGAGGGGGCGCCCCTTGGAGCGCCCCCAACCGGCCTTACTGCTCGAGAACGAAGGGGGAGGTATACTGATCCACGTTCTCGGGCGTGATGAGGATGCAGTCGAAGAGCTGCTTTTCCGCATCGACACCGGTCGACCCGGTCCGGATGAACTCGTCCGCCTGGCGCACGGCTTCCTCGGAGAACACGGCGACGGGCTGGAGCACGGAGTAGGCGAGCTCGCCGGCCTTGATCGCGTCGACCGCGTCCGGCGAACCGTCGAAGCCGCCCACGACGACGTCGTCGAGCTTGCCGGCTTCCTTGAGCGCGGCGATGGCGCCAAGGGCCATCTCGTCATTGCCGCTGATCACGCCGTTGATGTCCGGGTGGGCCTGCAGCATGGACTGCATCTTGTTGTGGCCCTCGGTGCGGTCCCAGTTGGCGACCTCGGAAGCGACCTGCTCGAGGTCCGGGTACTGGCTCAGAACCGTCTCGTAACCATTGGAGCGGGTGGCGGCGTTGTTGTCCGACGGAGCGCCGAACAGTTCGACATACTGGGCGCTGTCGCCGACGACCTGGACCCACTGCTGGGCACCGAGGGCCGCACCCTGCGCATTGTTCGAGACGAGCTGCGCCTCTGCGAGGCCCTCCTGGTTGATCTCGGCGTTCACCAGGAACACCGGGATGCCGGCGTCGACGGCCTTGCGCACCGCGCCGATCGAGCCATCGGCATTGGCCGGATCGAGAATGATCGCGTCGGCCTGGTTGGTGATCGCGGTGTCGATCAGGTTGCTCTCGGTGTTGGTATCGCCGTTGTGCGAGGTCACGTTGGCCTCGTAGCCGAGTTCTTCCGCGGTCTGGCGGGCCACTTCGCCCTCGGTGAACCAGTAGGGGTTCGACGGATCGTTGACGATGATCGTCATGAGACCCGCGTCCTGCGCGAAAGCGGCGGAACCTGCCGTGAGCGGTGCGGCAACCGCGAGGGCTGCCACCAGCATGCGCATTCCTTGTTTGAACATTATTTCTCTCTCCCTTGGGTTGAGGATGCCGGATGTCCGGCGGTTGCCCCCGCAGCCGGACCCGACGGTTCGGCCTTTGATGAAGACTGCGGAGAATTGGAGCCGTCACCGCCGGAAGAGCTGTTCTTCCTGCGGCCGCTGTACTGGATGCTGTTGAGCAGCACGGCGAGCACGATCACCGCGCCGGTGAACACGGTCTGCCAGTAGGAGGACACGCCGATGATGTCGAGGCCGTCCGACAAGAAGCCGATCACGAAGGCGCCGAGGAGGGTGCCGCGGACGTTGCCGCGCCCGCCGCTCAGGGCCGCGCCGCCGATGACGACGCCGGCGATGGCGGTCAGCTCGTAGGTATTGCCCGCGGTCGGGCCGGCCGAGGTGAGCTGCGAGGACAGCACGAGCCCGGCGATGGCGGCGCAGACGCCGGAAATGACGTAGACCGCGACCTGTACGTGCTTGACCGGCACGCCGGACAGCTCGGCGGCGCGGGCGTTGCCGCCGGCGGAATAGACCCAGCGCCCGAAGGCGGTGCGCGCCAGCAGCACGCTGATCGTGATGGCGACCGCGGCAAGGATCAGCACGCCGACGGGGATGCCGAACAAGCGGTTGAACCCGAGCCAGTCGAAGCCGGTGTTGCCCAGGCCGGGGTGGCCTTCGAGATTGTTGTAGGTCAGCCCGTCGGTCATCAGCAGGGCGATGCCGCGCGCCACGTAGAGGAAGCCGAGCGTGGCGACGAAGGCGGGCACCTTGAAGTAGGCGATGAGCACGCCGTTGATCACGCCCACCATGGCGCCGACGGCGCAGGTGAGGACCACGACGGCCCAGACGGGCGGGTAGAGGATGACCCCGAACATGTCGAGCTGGACGCCCTGCATCAGGAAGCCGGCGACCACGCCGCACAGCCCGAGCGTCGAGCCGACGGACAGGTCGATCCCGCCGGTGAGGATCACCAGAAGCATGCCGATGGACAGCAGGCCGAAGATGGCCACGTGCGACGACATGATCAGGATGTTGTTGGTGGTGAAGTAGACCGGCGACAGGAAAGAGAACACGATGATGATCGCGATCAATGCGAAGAAGGCGCGGCCCTGCAGGAGAATCCGCCCGATATCGAAATCGTCGCCGAACAGACCCGAACGCGGTCTTTGCTGAGCTGTTGTTGTTTCCGCCATATCGTTATGACTCCGCTATCCGGTTTATTCGGCGATCACGGCTTCGCCGGAGGCGGCCATGATCTGCTCTTTCGTGAGGTCCGAGGTGAATTCCGCGGTGATCCTGCCGCGGTGCATGACGATGACGCGGTGGGCGATGCTCAGGCATTCCTCGACCTCGGAGGTGGTGAACACCACCGCGAGGCCGCGCTGTGCGCCTTCGCTGAGAAGCCGGAAGACCTCGGCCTTGGCACCGATGTCGATGCCGCGGCTCGGCTCGTCGAGAAGCACTACCCTGGGGTCGGTCGTCAGCATCTTGCCGATAACGACCTTTTGCTGGTTGCCGCCCGAGAGCGAGCCGATGGGCGCGTTGCCGCCATCGGTCTTGATGTGCACGTTGTCGATGGACTTATCGATCAGAGACTTCTCGCGCCGGCGCGAGGTGAACAGGCCCCTGGTGAAAGCGCCGATGCTGGCGAGCGAGAGGTTCTGGCCCACCGACATGGTCTGCACCAGCCCGTCGCGCTGCCGGTCCTCGGGCACGAGCACCAGGCCGCGATCGATGCGCTCGGCGATGGTCGCGTGCGAGACATCCTCGCCCTCGAGGATGACCTGGCCGCTCAGGGCCGGAATGCGCCCTGCGACGGACTCGAGAAGCTCGGTGCGCCCGGCGCCCATCAGGCCGTAGATACACACGATCTCGCCCGCCTTCACGTCGAGCGACAGCCTGTCGACAGCGGCGCGGCCGGCGACCGAGGCGTCGGGCACGCTGACCTCGCGCAGCGACAGGGCGATTTCGCCCAGTTCGTGGTCGCGCGGCGGGGAGCCGAGGTCGAAGTTCTCGCCGACCATGTTGCGCACGATCCATTCGAGGTCGATGTCGGCACGCGGCGCGTAGGCCGTCATGTTGCCGTCGCGCAGCACGACGGCGTGGTCGGTGATCTGCAGCGCTTCCTCGAGATGGTGGGAGATGTAGACGATGGACACGCCGCGGCCCTTGAGGTCGCGGATCACCCTGAACAGCACCTCGACCTCGGAGGCGCTGAGTGCTGAGGTCGGTTCGTCCATGATCAGGATGCGCGAGTTGACGGACAGGGCCCGGGCGATCTCGACCACCTGCTGCTGGCCCAGCCGCAGATCCTCAACCGGGGTGAGGGGGTCGATATCCTCCTCGAGATCGGCCATCAGGGCGCGGGTCTGGCGTGCCTCCTCGGCGTAGTCGATGCCGGTGGGCGTGCGGATCTCGCGTCCCATGAAGATGTTGTCGCGCACGCTGAGATTGGGTGCGAGGCTGAGCTCCTGGTGGATGATGGAGATGCCCACGTCGCGCGCTTCGGAGGCCGAGTGGAACTCGATCGGCTGGCCGTCGAGCTCGATATGGCCCGACGTCGGGGTCATCACGCCGGAGAGGATGCGCATCAGTGTCGACTTGCCCGCGCCGTTTTCGCCGAACAGGGTCGTGACCTCGCCGCGGTGGACGTCGAAGTCGACGCCCTTGAGCGCATGCACGTTGCCGAACGACTTGGTGATGTCGCGTGCCGACAGGACGACGCCGTTCGGCTTGTTCTGTGTCGCTTGCCCGGTCATTGGACTTCGAAGCTCACGGGGGTGACGAGCCAGTTGTTCGGGTTGATAAGCTTGAACACGCCGGTAACCGTGACGGTCTTGCCGGTCAGGTCCCCGGTGTCGATCGGTGCGAGAACCTCCTGCTTCATGGCGTTGTTAATCGCGGATCCGGCGTCCTGATACTCGATCTGGTTGGTGAACTGGCCGAACTCGATCTCGCCCGTGGCGTCGCGCAGGACTACGGCCCGGCGAAGTACGACGAGGTCGAGCGGATCGGCGCCGGCGACGCTGCCGACAAGGACGGGCACGACTGGTTCCGGGTGGTGGTCAGGGAAGGCCGCAACCGCGAGGTGCGCC
>CAZNHG010000016.1:11738-23184 GCA_964572555.1 uncultured Devosiaceae bacterium
TACTCAATCTGGTTGGTGAACTGGCCGAACTCGATCTCGCCCGTGGCGTCGCGCAGGTCCGTGCCGTTGATGGCCGGGCCAGTCTGGACGCGGATGGTCAGGCCGTCGGGGAGGCCTTCGACGTCGACATTGTAGATGCCGGCGTTCTCCTCGCCTGCGACACCGGTGAAGGTGACGGGCACCACCGGGCCGATGCCGGCCTCGACGCCGTATTCCTCGCCGGCGGCCGTCTGGTCATCGGCGACGGCCTGGGCGAGAGTCTGCGCGTCGACAGCGCGCTCCTCGACGCTGGCCTTGATGTCGGGGAAGGTGGCGGCGCCGTACTCCGCCGGGTTGAACTCGTCCTCCTGGACGTCCTGTTCCGACCCGATTTGCACGACCGTGGTGTCGAGCGCCATGGCAGCTACGAGCACGACCACGGCGGCCGATCCCACGATGGTGCGAACGCGGATGCGCGGCCCTTTGCGCGATGCGGTTCCTGCCTGGAAACTCATCCTCGGAATACCTTTGTGCTTGTTGTTGGCCGGCGGCCGGCGACGCCGGTGCATGCAGCGGATACGTCCCGCCGACCGCCGGGGGAGGGCGCGCGGAACGCGTATGGTGCGCTGATCGACCGGGAGCCGGCGGCAACGCGACAAGGCGTGCGCGGAAGTGCCCGCCGCTGCGGCATCGTGATGTGCATGTGCGTCTCCTCCCTTTTTCCACCTGTCGCGCCGGTGTCCTCCAAACCGGCCGGCGCCGAGATCAATTGCGGTCAGATGTGTTATATAAGTGATATCATCTCGACAAAGACTGTTATAATTAAAGCTGGCTGTCAATCGGATTTTCTTAGGGATTTTGTAACCAGCGCGGTCGAGGCGGTGCGCCGCGCCTGTCGGCGGGCAGGTGAATCGCTCGATATTCTTTCATGCGGCATGCCTTGAGAAGCGCGCGGAAATCATGCCTATACGTCCTATTTGGGCGGAATAGACGTGTTTTTTGCTGCATGGTTTGCGGCCACGATGTTCCCGCCATTTGCGCACGCGTCACTGATTACGCGTGCTGAGCGTTGCGTCCGAACGCCGGGTCTGATGAAAGTGAGTCGCGTTATCGTTGTGTGAAATCATTGACACTCGCTGTGATATTGCACTAATTTTCTAACACTGAAATTTATTTCATCCGCAGGTGCCCGGTCGATCCAATGGCGAGAAGTCCGACAACACGCGACGTTGATACCGGCCTCGCCGTCCGGGCGGCATGGCTGCACTATGCCGCCGGTCTGACGCAGGCCGAGGTGGCGGCGAAGCTCAATGTTTCGGCCGTGAAGGCGCATCGCCTGGTCAAGTGGGCGAACCAGAACGGTGCGGTGAAGGTGTCGATCGTGGGCGAGGTAGCCGAGTGCATCGCGCTGGAAAGCCGCATTTCCGAACGTTACGGGCTGGCGATGTGCGAGGTCGTGCCCGAACTGCACGAGGACGGCTTGCCGCTGCGCGCGCTCGGGACAGCGGGCGCGAGCTTCCTGCAACGCGAGATAGAGCAGCTTGAGACCGGCACCATCGGCGTCAGCCACGGGCGGACGCTGGCGGCGGCGGTGAACGCCATGCCGCCGATCGATGCGGGGAGCGTGGGGTTCGTGTCGCTCATGGGCGGGCTGACGCGCAACTACGCGGCGAACCCGCACGACGTGATTCACCGGCTGGCCGAGAAGACCGGTGCAGCGGCGTATTTCATGCCCGTTCCGTTCTTTGCCAATTCCGGGAAGGATCGTGAGGTTCTGCTGGCACAGCGCGGCGTGCACGAGGTGTTCGAACTCGCGGCGCAGGCGGACCTGATGGTGGTCGGCGTCGGCACGGCGCGGCCCGATGCCCAGCTCGTGGCGGCCGACATGATCAGGCGCGAGGAAATCAGCGAAATCCAGGTGTTCGGCGGGGTCGGCGAGGTTCTGGGGCATTTCTTCGATGCCGAGGGTCGGCCGGTCGAAACCGCGCTCACCGCGCGTACCGTCGCGCCGGGGCTCGAGAGCCTGCGCGGTCGCCGGATCGTTGCGCTGGCGGGTGGAGAAAGCAAGGTTGCCGGGATTCGGTCCGTTCTGCGCAGCGGCCTGATCAGCGGGCTGATCACGGATGAACGTACGGCGCGGTCCCTGGCGGACGGGGATACGGGCTAATCGCACACCGAGGGAGGAGTGCACATGAAACTGAAAAGCGACGGCGCGATTGCCGCGGCGGCGCGCGGCGTGTCTCAGCCGCAGCGCCGGGAGCGGACGCATGGCTGAACGCGCCGATATCATTCTGGGTATCGATTCCGGCACCTCCGTGGTCAAGGCCGTCGCCTTCGACCTTGGCGGGCGCCAGGTCGCAAGTGCCTCCGTCCCCAACCGCTACGTGTCCGGTGCGGACGGTTCGGCCTGCCAGTCCCTCGATCAGACATGGGCCGATTGTGCGCAAGCGCTGACCGGTTTGGCGGACAAGGTCGACAATCTCGCCGCACGCACGGCGGCCATTTCGCTGACGGGGCAGGGCGATGGCACCTGGCTGGTGGGCAAGGACGACGCGCCCGTGGGCGATGCGTGGCTTTGGCTCGATGCCCGCGCGGCGCCCACCGTCGATGCGCTTGCCGGCAACGGCGCGGACAGGGCGCGCTTCGAGGCGACGGGCACCGGGCTCAATACCTGCCAGCAGGGCGCGCAGATGGCGCATATGGATCGCCATCATGCCGGTCTGCTCGACACCGCGGAAGTGGCGCTGCACTGCAAGGACTGGCTTTATCTCAACCTCACGGGCGTGCGCGCCACCGACCCGTCCGAGGCGAGCTTCACCTTCGGCAATTTCCGGACGCGCCGCTATGACGACACGGTCATCGACGCGCTGGGGCTGGCTTCGCGGCGGCACCTTCTGCCCGAGATCATCGACGGGACGATGGTGACGCATCCGCTCACCGAGGCGGCGGCGCGGGCGACCGGGCTCAAGGCCGGCACGCCGGTGAGCCTTGGCTATGTCGACATGGTGATGACCGCGCTGGGCGCGGGCGTGCACACCGGCGACGTCGGCTCGGCCTGCTCGACCGTGGGCTCGACGGGCGTGCACATGCGCGCCGTCGCCGCGGACGACGTCATGCTGAATGCCGAGGGCACGGGCTATGTCATCGCGCTGCCGGTTCCCGGGCTCGTCACGCAGGTTCAAACGAACATGGCCGCGACCCTCAATCTCGACTGGGTGCTGCGCCTTGCCGGCGATCTCGTCGCCGAGCTGGGGCGCGAGGTTCCCTCTAACGAGTTGATGGCGCGCATCGAGGGCTGGCTGCAGGCCTCCCGGCCGGGCACGCTGATCTATCACCCCTATATCTCGGAAGCCGGCGAACGCGGGCCGTTCGTCAACGCCAATGCCCGCGCCTCGCTCGTCGGCATGTCGACGGCGCACGGATTCGCCGATCTCGTGCGGGCCGTTGTCGAAGGGCTCGGTATGGCCGCCCGCGATTGCTATGCGGCGATGGGCCAGATGCCGGCGGAGCTGCGCCTGACGGGTGGCGCCGCGCGCTCGGCGGGCCTGCGGGGCGTGTTGTCGGCGGCGACGGGTGTGCCCGTGCGGGTTTCCGATCGCGCCGAGGCCGGTGCCGCCGGCGCCGCCATGATGGCCGCGGTCGCCATCGGTGCCTATCCGACGATGGAAGACTGCATCGCCAAGTGGGTGACCCCGCTGCTCGGTGCCGCGGAGGCGCCCGATCCGGCCCTCGCCGCCACATACGAACGCCTCTATCCCGCCTATGTCGATGCCCGGCAGGCGCTGGAGCCGGTCTGGGACACCATGGCCGCCGCCCGGCGCGCGGACGGGACGGCATGAGACACAACTCGACGACACGAACCCCGCAAAGGAGCCAAGCGTGACGGAATCCTCAATGATCGACCTGTTCGTGATCGGCGGCGGCATCAACGGGGCCGGCATCGCCCGCGATGCCGCGGGCCGGGGGCTATCCGTGGTTCTTTGCGAAAAGGACGACCTGGCGCAGGGCACCTCGTCGCGCTCGGGCAAGCTGGTGCATGGCGGGCTGCGCTATCTCGAATACTACGAGTTCCGCCTCGTGCGCGCCGCGCTCATAGAGCGAGAGGTGCTGCTCAATGCAGCCAGCCACATCATCTGGCCGATGCGGTTCGTGCTGCCGCACAGCCCCGACGACCGTCCGGCGTGGCTCGTGCGGCTGGGCCTGTTCCTCTACGACAATCTCGGCGGGCGCAAGAAGCTGCCGGGGACGCGTACCATCGATCTCCGGCGCGACCCCGAGGGTGCGGCGATCCTCGACAAATACACGCGTGCCTTCGAATACTCGGACTGCTGGGTCGACGATGCGCGGCTGGTCGTCCTCAACGCGCGCGGTGCGGCCGACAAAGGTGCCGAGGTGCTCACGCGTTCGGCCTGTACCAGGGCGTATCGCGAGAATGGCGCCTGGACGGTCGAGGTGCACAACGAGCAGACGGGTGCCACGCGCACCATCCGCGCCCGCTGCATCGTCAATGCCGGCGGGCCGTGGGTGAACGACATCGTGGGGCGGGTTACCGGCAGCAACAGCCGACGCAATGTCCGGCTGGTGAAGGGCAGTCACATCATCGTGCCGAAGTTCTGGGAAGGGCAGAACGCCTATCTGGTGCAGAACGACGACAAGCGCGTGATCTTCATCAACCCTTACGAGGGCAACAAGGCGCTGATCGGGACGACCGACATCGCCTATGACGGCCCGCCCGAGGACGTCGGCGCCGACGAAAGCGAGATCGACTACCTGCTCGCCGCGGTCAATCGCTACTTCAAGGAGAAGCTGCGCCGCGAGGACGTTCTGGAGACCTTCTCGGGCGTGCGGCCGCTGTTCGATGACGGGCAGGGAAACCCCTCTGCCGTCACGCGCGACTACAGCTTCGATCTCGACACCACCGACGACGTGCCGTTGCTCAATGTCTATGGCGGCAAGATCACCACGTTCCGCGAGCTGGCCGAACAGGCCATGGACAAGGTCGCCGGGTATTTCCCCGGGATGGGTGCTCCCTGGACCGCGACCGCGAAGCTGCCCGGCGGCGATATTCCCGACGCGGATTTTGTTTCCTTCGTCGAGTGGCTGCGCGGGCAGTACCCCTGGATGCCGCGCCAGCTCGTCCTGCACTATGGCCGGCTCTACGGCTCGCTGACGCCGAAGATCGTGGGATCGGCCGCCTCGCTGGACGATCTCGGCCGCCATTTCGGCGGGCGGCTCTACGAGGCCGAGGTGCGGTATCTCGTGGAGGCGGAATGGGCGCTCACGGCCGATGACGTGCTCAAGCGCCGGACCAAGGAGGGGCTGCACATGTCCGCGGCGGAGCGCGATGCCTTCGCCGCCTGGTTCGAGTCCGCCTTCGC
The DNA here is from genome assembly GCA_964572555.1 of uncultured Devosiaceae bacterium. Lineage (GTDB taxonomy): Bacteria > Pseudomonadota > Alphaproteobacteria > Rhizobiales > Devosiaceae > CAZNHG01. The sequence goes on from CAZNHG010000016.1 coordinate 17,096, forward strand.
CGTGCCCGCCTGATCAATCCCCGGGAGAGGATGGCCGATGCCCTTGACCCTGTCGCTCAACACCAACCCGCTGGTGAACCGGTTCGCCGAGCCGGACGATCTCATGGAGACGGTCGCCCGCGATCTGCGCATCCGCGACCTGCAGCTTACCCACGAGTTCATCAATCCGTCTTGGCCGGTGTCCGTCGTCCGGCGCATGACCCGGCAGATGCGGGCCGCGCAGGAACGCACGGGCGTGCGTGTGACCAGCGGGATGACCGGGCCGTACGGCCGGCTCAATCATTTCGGGCATCCCGATCCGGATGTGCGGCGCTACTATGTCGACTGGTTCAAGACGTTCGCCGACATCACGGCGGAGCTGGGCGGTAATGCGGTCGGCACCCAGTTCGCCATTCTCACTTTCAAGGACTTCGACGATCCGCAACTGCGCGAAGACATGGTGCGCACGGCCATCGACTGCTGGGCGGAGGTGGCCGAGCACGGCAAGGCGGCCGGGCTGAAATATGTCTTCTGGGAGCCGATGTCGGTGGGGCGCGAATTCGGGCATACCATCGACGAGGCCCTGTCCCTGCAGGATCGGCTGACGGCCGCCGCCATGCCCATCCCGATGTGGATGATGGCGGATATCGATCACGGCGACATCACCTCGCCGCAGGCCGACGATACCGATCCCTATGCCTGGGCGCGGGCCGTGCCGCCCGTCTCGCCGATCATCCACATCAAGCAGAGCACGATGGACAAGAGCGGGCACCGCCCGTTCACCGCAACGCACAACGAGACGGGCCGCGTGCAGCCCGAGAAACTGCTCCAGGCCTTCGCCGATGGCGGGGCGGTGGACAACGAGATCTGCCTCGAACTCTCCTTCAAGGAGCGCGAGCCCAACGATCGCGAGGTCATTCCGGCGATTGCCGAAAGCGTGCGTTTCTGGGAGCCTTACATCGATACCGGTGTCAAGGACCTGAAGCTCTGATGGAGGCGGTCATGACGGGCCAGCACAAGACCAAGAAACTCATCAACGCACCCGACGATGTCATAGCCGAGTTGATCGAGGGCGTCGCCGGTGCGCATCCCGAATTGCTGCGCCTCGAGGGCCCGACCGGCCGGGCGCTGGTGGCTGCCGAGGGGCCGCGCGAGGGCAAGGTGGGCATCGTGATTGGCGGCGGCTCGGGGCACGAGCCGCTGTTCTTCGGTTATGTCGGACGTGGCCTGGCCGATGCCGTCGCCATCGGGAATGTCTTCGCGTCTCCGTCGCCCGAGCAGATTGCCGATGCGGCGCGTGCCGCCGATGGCGGTGCCGGCGTGATCTTTGTCTATGGGAACTACACCGGCGACGTGATGAATTTCGGCATGGCGGCCGAAATCCTCGCGGGCGAGGGCATCGAGGCCCGCAATTTCCAGGTCCGCGACGACGTGGCTTCGGCGCCTGCCGACCGGCGGGAAGAACGGCGCGGCATTGCCGGGGACATCTTCGTGTTCAAGATCGCCGGTGCCGCCGCCGACCGGGGCCTGCCTCTCGCCGAGGTCGAGAGGCTTATCGCGCATGCCGATGCCAGCACCGCCTCGATGGGCGTGGCACTCGGTCCGTGCTCGCTGCCGCAGACACGCACACCGAATTTCGAGATCGGCGGCGACGAGATGGAAGTCGGCATGGGCATTCACGGGGAGCCCGGCATCGAGCGGGTGACGCTGGAGACCGCCGACGCCGTGGCCGATCGGTTGCTCGATCCCATTCTGGACGATCTCACGCTGAAATCCGGTGAACGCGTGGCCGTGATGGTGAACGGGCTCGGCTCCACCTCGATGATGGAGCTCTACATTCTGCACCGCCGCATCCGGGCGCAACTCGGCGAGCGGGGCATCGCCATTCACCGCAGTTGGGTGGGCAACTACGCCACCTCGCTGGAGATGGCGGGCGCCTCGGTCACGCTGACGCGGCTGGACGACGAATTGCTGGAATTGATGGATCACCCCTGCCGGAGTCTGGCTTTCGAGGTCGGCGATACGCCTGCGGCCGTCCGGTCCGCCCCGCGTCGCCGGAAGGCGCAGACGCAGGCGGCACAGCGGCAGGAAACGCAGGTCGCGATGGAACTCGCGACCGAGGGGGCAATCACGCCGATGATCTTTCGCGACATGATGCTCGCGGCAGCGGACCGTATTGCCGAGGAGAAGGACAAGTTATCCGAACTCGACGGCATTGTCGGGGACGGCGATCATGGCGTGACGATGGATCTTGGCTGGCGCGCCATTCGCGCGCGGTTGGAAGCGTTCGGGCCGGACGCGACGGTTGCCGAGATGTCCCGCGCCATGTCGCAGGCGTTTCTCGACGCCGTCGGGGCCTCGGCCGGGCCGCTTTATGCGACCGGTTTCCTGCGCGCGGCCGATGCCGTGGCCGACCGGCTCAACCTCGACACCGCCGCCATGGCCGCGTGGGTCGAGGCGATGGCCGACGGTATGGCGCATCGGGGCGGGGCGGGACCGGGCGACAAGACCATGATGGACGCCTGGGTGCCCGCCGCCGAGGCCGCGATCAAGGCCGGCGAATCCGGCGCCACCGAAAGCGACTGCCTCGCCGCTGCTGCACAGGCGGCGGAAGCGGGCCGGGATGCGACCGCGGACATGCAGGCGCGCCATGGCCGCGCCGCCAAGCTCGGCCAGCGCTCGGTCGGTCATGTCGATCCGGGCGCTGCCTCGGCTGCGATGATTCTCGGCGCGATGGCGGCGACTGCCGAGAGGCAGGCTGCGTCGTAGGGTCTAGAGCTTGTGTTCTGATTGAATCAGAACACAAGCTCTTAATTCTTGAGTGGTCGCGTATTCGCTTGCGCGGACCTTCGGTTCGAACCGAACAAGTGGTATCCACTTGTTCTGAAAACGCTCTAGGATCCCGGACTGCTCATCCTGTCGCGGACCCGCCTGATCACGATGGGCAGGGCGATGACGCCGATCAGCATCAGGCCGATGAATATCGACATGACGATGCCCGGCACGTTCATCAGGCCGAGCCCGAAGGTCACGAGGCCGAGGATGAATCCGGCGATGACGACGCCGAGGATGCTGCCCGAACCGCCGAGGATCGACACGCCGCCGAGAACGACGAGAGTCACGACCTCCAGCTCCCATGCAAAGGCGATGGAGGGGCGGGTGGACCCGAGCCGCGAGGTGAGAAGGATCGCGGCGACGCCGGCCATGAGCCCGTTCAGCACGAACAGGATGAACTTGGTACGGCGCACGCGGATGCCCGAGAACTGCGCGGCGAGCTTGTTGTTGCCGATCGCGAAAACGGAACGGCCGAAACTCGTCTGGTGCAGCAGGACGTAGAATATCAGCGCAAGCACCAGGAACAGCACGAGCTCGAACGAGATCACCCACCAGACATACCCCTGGCCGAAGAAATCGAAGGAATCGGGATAGCCGGTGAACGCCTGGTCGCCCAGCACGATATAGGCGATGCCGCGAAACAGGCTCATCGTCCCGATCGTCACCACGATCGAGGGCAGGCCGAGGCCACTGACCAATGCGCCGTTGAAGACGCCGCACAGAACGCCCACGCCCAGCCCGATGGCGACGAGCGTCGGTGTGTCGACGCCCAGTTGCAGGGCGGCGCCCATCGCCGTGGAGGCGAGCGCGAGAATGCCGGCGACCGACAGGTCGATCTCGCCCGAGATGATGACCATGGCCATGGCCAGCGCGATCACGCCGCGCTCCGTGAAGTTGAACGTGGAATCCGACAGGCTCCACGGGTTGAGAAAATATGGCGTGGCGAAGCTGTTGGCGATGAACACCGCCGCCGCCACGACCAGAAGCAGCACCTCCCAGCTCTTGAGCGCCGCCTTGAACGGACTCTCGAGCCGATCGGGAATGTTGCGTGCGGATTGGGTCGCTTCGCTCATGATGATGCCGCCTCGGCGTCTCTCAGGATGATCCGGCCCTTCTTGCGCTCGGCGCGGGCGTTGAAGATGACCGCTATGACGATCACGGCGCCGGAAATGGCCATCTGCGCGAAGGGCGACACGTTGATAACGGGCAGGGCGTTTTTCACCACGCCCAGGAACAGCGCGCCGAGAACCGCGCCGCCCACGCTGCCGATGCCGCCCGCGATCGAGATGCCCCCGATCACGCACGCCGCCACGACCTCGAGTTCGAACCCGCCGGCGATGTCGACATAGGCGACCGCGTAGCGCGAGACCCACAGATAGCCCGACAGGCCGGCCACCAGCCCCGAGATGATGAAGGCGAAGAAGCGCGTCCGGCCCACGTCGATGCCCGTGTAGACGGACGCGGTCGGGTTGATGCCGACCGCGTGGAAGGAGCGGCCCAGCGGGGCGCGGCTCATCAGCAGGTAGAACAGCACGATCACGATGACCGCGACCCACGAGAATACAGGGACCGAGAGGAGTTCGGTCCGCGGGAACCCCTTGAACGCGCCGCTCATCTGGTGCGCGTTGATCCACTGGCCCGACGACAGGAGGAAGATCGAGCCGCGGAAGATGGTCATGGTGCCCAGCGTGACGACGATGGAGGGAATGTCGAGCTTCCACACCAGCAGCCCGTTGATCGCGCCCAGAGCCGCCCCCGTCGTCATGCCGACCGCGAGAAGGACCGGGATCGGGATCTCGGGGAACGCCGCGTTGAGCATGGCGACGACCATGCCGCTCAGCGCGAGGTTGGCGGCGATGGAAAGGTCGATGCAACGGGTAAGGATCACCACCATCTGCCCCAGCGCCAGGATCATCAGGATCGAGGTGTCGTCGAACACCCGGACCAGGTTGGCCGGTGCGACGAATCCGGGGAAGCGGACGGTGATCAGCCCGGTAAGCACCAGGATGGCGGCGACCAGGATCAGCTCGCGATGTTTGAAAAAGGCCTTCATCACGCATGCTCCTCGATGCCGGCGGCGGTACGCACGAGGGTCTCGGCGTTCAGTTCGTCACGGGTGAACTCGCCGGCCATGCGGCCCTCGCGCATGACGATGACGCGGTCGGACATGCCCATGATCTCCGGGATCTCCGATGAAACCATGATCACGCAGAGGCCCTCGGCTGCGAGCTGGCTCATGAAGGCGTGCACGGCGGCCTTGGAGCCGACGTCGATGCCCTTGGTAGGCTCGTCGAGGATGATGACCCTGGGCAGGGTGGCGAGCCACTTGGCGATGACCACCTTCTGCTGGTTGCCGCCCGAGAGCGTGCCCACGTCCTGGCTCAGCGAGGCGGCGCGCAGGTCGAGCTTTTCGGCGTACTGCCGCGCAAGCGCGAATTCCTCGGCGAGCTGCAGGAAGCCGCTGCGCGAGGTGCGCCCGATGGAGGGCAGGGAGATGTTCTGGAAGATCGGCAGGCCGATCACCGCGCCCTGGCTGCCGCGTTCCTCGGGCACGTAGACGATACCTTTCTCGATGGCCTCCGCCTGGTTTCCGGCGAGCGCCGGCTTGCCGTCGAGCGTGACCGTGCCGGAGGAGGGCCTGGTCGCGCCGAACAGCGCCTGCATCACCTCGGAGCGGCCCGCGCCGACAAGGCCGTAAAAGCCCAGGATTTCACCGCGGCGCAGGGAGAAGGTGATGTCGTCGAACTCGGTGGGGTGCGACAGGCCGGTCACCTCGAGAACGGTCTCGCCCGGCGTGACGTCCTGCTTGGGGAAGGTCTGTTCGACCGAGCGGCCGACCATGAGACGCACCAGGTCCTGCTGGTTGGTGTCTGTAATGGCGCCGTGGCCCACCATCTCGCCATCGCGGAAGACGGTGTAGCGGTCGGCGATCCTGAAGATTTCCTCGAACTTGTGCGAAATGAACAGGATCGCCTTGCCCTCGCGGCGCAGCAGATCGATCAGCTCGAACAGGTCCTCGATTTCCTTGTGCGAAAGCGCGGCCGTCGGCTCGTCCATGATGACGATACGCGCCTCGATGGACATGGCGCGCGCCACGGCCACGAGATGCTTGTTGGCGATGGAGAGGTCCTTGAGCCGCGCGTCCGGGTCGAGCGGCGCATTGATGCTCTTGAGGACGTCGCGGGACTTCGCGCGCAGCAACCGCCAGTCGATGAGGCCGAAGCGGGTGCGCGGGGCGTGGCCGAGAAAGATGTTCTCGGCCACCGACAGCTCGT
>CAZNHG010000017.1:0-22889 GCA_964572555.1 uncultured Devosiaceae bacterium
CTAGAGTGTCGCGTTTTTGAACCGGACAAGTGGTATCCGTTCAGCGGGATATTGCTCTACTGGAGCAATATCTCTTCCGCTTCACTTCTGAAAACGCTCTAACCCGCCTTGCTGTGCGGTGCCTTGAGCCCACCCTGAACCTCGATGAAGTCGACGACGGCGTCGAGCCCCTTGCGGCGCAAAAGGTCGGCGAAAACGTAGGGGCGCCCGCCGCGGACGGTCCGCGTGTCGGCTTCCATTACGTCGAGATCGGCGCCGACGTGCGGGGCGAGATCGGTCTTGTTGACGATCAGGAGATCGGACTTGGTGATGGCCGGCCCGCCCTTGCGCGGGATTTTCTCGCCCTGGGCGACGGAGACGACATAGATCGTCAGGTCCGCGAGGTCGGGCGAGAAGGTGGCCGCCAGGTTGTCGCCACCGCTTTCCACCAGCACGACGTCGAGGTCGGGGAAGCGCTTGTTCAGGTCGGCGATGGCGGCGAGGTTGAGAGAGGCGTCCTCGCGAATGGCCGTGTGCGGGCAGCCTCCGGTTTCCACGCCCACGATCCGGTCCTCGGAAATCGCCTGCATGCGCGCCAGGATCAGCGCGTCTTCCCTGGTGTAGATGTCGTTGGTCACCACGGCCATGGAATAGCGCTCGCGCATGCTCTTGAGCAGCATCTCGCACAGGGTGGTCTTGCCCGAACCGACCGGACCGCCGATGCCGATGCGCAAGGGGCCGTTGAGGGATGTCATGTGAGCCTCCAGTAGGTGAGCAGGGCAAAGCCCAGTCCGATGCCGATGCACAGCGGCGAATAGAGCTTTTTGTCGAATGTGGCGAAGGGCTCCTCGGGTGTCAATTCGCGCCACTGCGGCGTGTATCCGGCAATGCCGCGGCCCAGGAAGACAAGCGTGAGCAGGACGCCGCCGGCCGTGAGCACGGCGTTTGGGCTTTCCTCGGACATGAACAGCGCCCAAAGGCCGCTGCCCAGTGCGAGAATGGCGACGGTGGCCGACATCAGGCGCGGCGGCATGCCGGGGGCGTCCCGGAAGCCGGTGACCGTACGCGCCAGCGTCTGCTCGTCCTGAACGGGCCATGTGCTGCCGAAGGCCCACATGAGGTGCGCCATCGCGACGGCCAGGAGCGGGATGAAGACCAGAGAAGCGATACCGTAGGTCACGAGCGGAAGATCCGGGAGTTGAGGGTTTCATGGGCCATTGCCGCGATGTCGCTGGCGTAGCCGATGGTTCCAATGTCGTCGAGGGTGCGCGTTGCCGCATGCCGGGCGCATTCGGCAACGAGCGGCTCCAGCCGGGCGAGAACCCTGAGCCCCTCGGTCTGCCCCAGCGGAACAAGGCGCACGGCGACGGAGACCTGATTCTGCGTGAAGGCGGTGAGGTAGGCGAGGGTCGCATCCTCGCGCGGGATGCCGTGTGCTGCGGCAATGGCGCCGACCGCGACAGGGTAGGGACAGGGCCGCGGCAACCGCTCCAGGATCGCGTGCGGCCAGGCGGCGGCGGCCTCGACGAAGGCGCTGCCGGTCGTGTCGAGTTCCTCGCAGCGCTGCTTCGAGGGGGTGAGGGCGCGGCAGAGATCGGCAAGGCCGCTCAGAGTTCCTTCGTCCTCCAACCCGCGATGAGCCGCCGCGAGCAGTATGGCATCGGTGGCAGGGCTGCCGTGCCCGAGAACGGCTTCCAGCCACGCCGCGAGGCTTGCGGCGTTCGTGACGGTGCCTTGCGAGATGGCCGTTTCGAGACCGGCGGAATAGGCAAAGGCGCCGACCGGGAAAGCCGGCGAGAGCCAGGTCAGCAGGCGCTGGAGCGCCGTCGTGTCAGCCATGGTGATGGCTGTGATCGTGCCCATGCCCATGCTCGCCGTGGCCATGGTAGGCGCCGCGTTCGGGCGCGAAGGGTTCGCTGACCTCGTTCACCGTCGCGCCCAGGCCGGTGAGCATGTCGCGAATGACGTGGTCCCGTTCGATGAGAATGCGGTTCCGCTCGATTTGCGCGGGCAGGTGCCGGTTGCCGATATGCCAGCTCAGCCGGGCAATGTGCGCTCCGTCCGTGCCGGTGACAGCGTAAAGCGCTTCCTCGGCCGCCGCGATGGCGATGCGCCGCCCGTCCTCGCATACCAGGACGTCGCCGTGCTCCAGCGCGACGGCGGCAGGCAGGTCCACGAGAATCCGGTCGCCGCTGTCGAGGGCGAGAAGCCTGCGCCGGATATGGCGTTCGTCGTGCGTCAGCCGGACCGTGTCCGTCGGCGCGCCGGTGGTCCGGCCCGCATGTTCGTGGGAAATCGCGCGTGTCATCAGGGAATGTCGTTCGCCTCGATGCAGGTCTCGAGCGGCGGCGCGTCCTCTTCGGCCATCTGGTCGTGCAGCGTCGCCTCGGCGCCCTTGGTCCACCAGGCATATTGGCCGGACACGTAGCGCACGCCCGACGCCGCGATGGTGGTGGAAAAGATCAACCGCTCTCCATCGACCTCGGTGATCGCCAGGAAGTTCGGGCTGGCATTCACATAGGTGACCGTCCGCGGCTCTTCGGTTTCCTCGCAGGTGTACTGAATGGTGCGGGTTTCCGCATCGCCCGGAAATTCAATCACCATCTGCATGCCGGTTTCCACGGCTTGTACCGGTGCAAGCGGTATCATCAGGACGAGAGGCACGGCGAAGGCAAGAGCGCGCTGCATGCTGATATCCCTGGAGCGGGCCGGCGGGCCGGCTGGAAGCTGACGTCGAGTAAACCAGACATTCCCGCCGTTGTGAACACGCGCCGGCGCTTCAGACCGTCTCCACCTCGGCCGCATGCACGATTTCCACCCTGGCATCGATCACGTAGGGCTCCCGCGCTTCGCGCCATTCGTCGAGATGCGGCTGCTCGAAATGCTTCGACAGGGCCTCCCGGCTTTCCCACTGCTCGACGAAGACCAGCCTGGTATCGTCATATGCATCAGCGTTGAAATCGTAGCGCAGGCAGCCCGGTTCCTTGCGCGTGGCCTCTACGCAGGGTTGCGCGGCCGCGATCGTGGCATCACGCGTTCCCGGTTTCACGATCAGCGTGGCGATGACATAGAGCATGCGGGAATTCTCCGGTGTGAGATGAGTATCGGGCCGTGAACGGCAGGTTTGTGCGGGAACCTTATCCAGTCATTCTGGCGATGACCATGCCCGCAGGCCGGTTTTCGAAAGTCATTGGCATTTAAAGGGTGCCGTTAAGGTGCCGTCAATTTTATGATTATAACACTCCGGTTTTCAGAAGGAACTGTACATCCAGAAGGTCAATGACTGGACTTGTCGACGACTATCTCAATATCCGTTTTGTCGGTCGTCTGGCCGGCCGTTATACGCTGCCGTCCCATAGGGGAATGGCCGGCGTTTCCACCTTCGCCTGCCGCACGCAGGGGGTGACCCCCAAGGCGGTGGCCCTCTCCGCGCCGGTGCTGGGCAAGACGGACGACCCGATTTCGGCCAATCTCGAAGAGATCGGGCTGGTGCACGGACACATCGCACGCCAAATTTCCGGAGGCCTGGCCATGGCCATTGACGAAAAGACGAACGACATGGACAAGCTGGCGCGCCGCATCCATTGGGTGAAGCGCCGCAAGGCGCGTGAGGTGGCGGATGTTCGCAGTCACAAGCGTATCCTGCCGCGCAATCCGCATACGACGCTCGTTCTGGCCGACGGGACCCGGATGCCGTGCTTCGTCATCGACATGTCGGGGTCCGGTGCCGCCATTTCCGCGGACTGCCGTCCCGCTGTCGGGACTCCCCTCGCCGTCGGCAAGGTGGTCGCACGCGTGGTGCGGGAGATGGAGGTCGGTTTCGCCGTCCAGTTTCTCGAGGCGCAATCCACCGACTCCCTCGAGACCACGCTGATCAAGGCGCCCGAAGAGCTGGCATCATAGCGGCTGGCCCCGGTTACAGCGCACACGCGACGCTGCCGATTCGGCCCGTTCCGATGCCGCTTGCGATATCATCCCCTTTGCAAACCGGGACGCGCCCGCCAATATGGGTGTGAACCCGGCCGTACGGTCGTGCGTCACAGCAACGAGCGGTTAACGACGTGGGGCAAATCCGGCACCGGTCGCCTTTCCGCTTCATCAATTGTCAGCTTTCCGGGCTGCACCATGGCCTTGTCGCCCGGAACACGCAGGAGGCGTCATGAACGCATATCGGGCCAGCCGCGTCGCGCAGGTATGGTGGCACAGGAGCCGCATAGCCACGCGCGCCGAAAAGATCGCCGACGGCATCGTGCACGGCGTCGGTCTCGTCGTGGCGCTCATGGCCGGGTCGGTTCTGCTGACCGTTGCCCTGCTGCGGACGGCCCCGCAGGAGTTCCCCGCGCTCGCCCTTTATGTCGGCTCGCTGGTTGCCGTCCTGTCGATCTCGATGGCCTTCAACCTGTGGCCGCGCACGGCGGCAAAGCGGTTTCTCGCCCGGCTGGACCAGGCGGCGATCTTCCTGTTCATAGCGGGCACCTATACGCCGTTCCTTTCCCTGCTCTGGGGAACGCCCGAGGGGTTGGGGCTGACGATCTTCATCTGGAGCGCTGCGCTGATCGGCGTCGCACTAAAGCTCATCGTCCCGCAGAAGTTCGGGCGCATGGCGATTGTGCTCTACCTGCTGACGGGATGGAGCGGCATCGTGATATTCCACCATCTCGCGGCCGCGCTGCCCACGGGGGCGCTGTGGCTGTTGCTGGCGGGTGGCATCGCCTATTCGCTGGGGATCGTCTTTCACCTGTGGGAGAAACTCACCTTCCACAACGCCCTGTGGCACCTGTTCGTGGTCATCGGCGCCTCGCTGCACCTCGTCGCGGTGTTCGATGCCATGGTCATCAGCCGCTGGTAGGGTCTAGATCATCGGGCGATTAATCCAAATACCCCGATGATCCAGATTTTTAGTGGTCGCGCCGGTTAGGCGAAAAACCGGATTCCACTTTTTCACCCGGCGCTCTATTCCCAGGCGCGTTCCGCCAAATCTTCGTAGTCGCCGGTCCGCAGCAAGTGGAGTTCGCGCACGATCCGCAGGACCGGCTTGAGCGCGAAGCACGCCGAACCGATCACGAAGCACCAGATCGCCGGGTTCTCCAGGGATTTGTAGAAAAACAGCACCGAACCGGCGAGAAACAGAAGCGCCGCGGCGACATCCACCGTGGTGTAGGCCAACTCGTAGAGCGCATAGATCTTGCGCTTTCGCGTCGTCGTGGTGGCGCTGTCCTGTTGAAAGAATGCCATTTCGATAGGTCCTCGTAGGTCGTGACGTTCCATATCAGTCTTGGGCAGGCGGGCGTCGGGCGCAAGGCAAGGCAGCTTTGTGGCGTGCGCCATCCGCTTTTCATCGGATCGCGCACCCGGCCCGATTGAGCAGACTCAGTTGCCATGCTCTTATGCACGCGGCTGTCGGAGGGGAATCATCATGGCATATCTCATACTTGGACTGATCGTGTTTTTCGGTATCCATGTCGTGCGGATGGTCGCGCCGGGCTTTCGGGCCGCGCGGATCGAGGCGCTCGGGGAGGGGCCCTGGAAGGGCATCTACTCGGTGGTCGCGCTGGTGGGCCTCGTGCTGATCGTATGGGGCTGGATGCAATATCGTGCCGAGGCACCGCAGGTCTACGTGCCGCCGGAGTGGGGCCGGCATGTCACCGCGCTGCTCGTGCTGATCGCCTTCATCCTGCTGGGTGCGGGCAACGGGCCGGTGGGGCGCATCCGGGCGACGCTGGTGCATCCTTTCCTTATCGGCATCATGCTTTGGGCGGCGGGACACCTGTTTGCGAACGGTGACCTGGCATCCGTCCTGCTTTTCGGGGCTTTTCTGGTGTACGCCATCGTCAACCGGATCGCGGTGGGCTTCCGCTCCGAACCGGCGCCGGTGTTCGCCACCTACCGGGGCGATATCATCGCCATCGTGTCGGGTATCGTGCTGTATCTCGTGTTCGTGCTCTGGCTGCATGGCCTGCTGTTCGGCGTCGTGCCGCTCGGCTGAGATTCAGCCGCGCCCGGCGCAGTGAATGCACAGGGCGACGGAGGGATCGATTTCCAGCCGCCCGAGGGCTATTTCCTCGCCGCAATCGGTGCAGTAGCCATATTCGTCATCCGCAATGCGCAAGAGTGCCTGCTGAATGCGCATGAGTTCGTGTTGGCGCTGACGGTCCTGTGCCTGAGCCATGGCCTGTTGCTGCAGCGCATCGACGCGGGAGACGCGGCCCACGGACTGCTGATCAAGCGTGACAGGATCGCGCGCGCCGGCGCTCGAACCGCTGAGGTCGGTCAGCTCCGCCTGGCGGGTTTCGAGCGCGGTCCTGAACTGATCGAGCTTTGCCGCATCCATGGTCGTGTACCCTTTGCGATCGGTGCTTGCGTAGACTGACAAACCCCCGTTACACGCTCAATTGCAAAAGCGGCAACGCGCAACTATTGTGCGCCGAAATTTCGAGCCCGCTCCTGTTGCGCAGGCAGCACGAGCGGGCTCGAGCCAATCAACGCCCAACCGCGGACCGGACATGTCAGACGAGAATTTTTTCAGGGAAGTCGACGAAGAACTGCGCAGCGAGCGCATGCGCAATCTCTGGCGCCGGTTCGGTCCCTATGTCATCGGCGCGGCCGTGGCCATCGTGGTGATCGTAGCGATCAACGAGGGCTGGAGCTGGTGGCAGCGCACGAACGCCGCCCGCTCGTCGGAGCTGTTCTATACCGCCATCGAACAGGCGGAATCCGGTGACGTGGCGGCGGCGCAGGAGGCGCTGAACAACGTGGAACAGGAGGGGACCGGCCGGTATCCGGTGCTCGCGCAGTTCCGCGAAGCGGCGCTGATGGCCGAGAACGGGCAGACCGAGGAAGCGGTCGCGGCTTACGATTCCCTGTCGACGTCGCTGTCGAACCAGAACCTGCGCGACCTGGCGCTGCTGTTCTCCGGGTACCTGCTCGTGGATCAGGGCAATGTCAGCGCGGTGGAATCCCGTGTCGGCGGATTGATCGCCCCGGACAACCCGATGCGCAGTTCGGCTCGCGAGATCCTGGGGCTGACCCAGTACGCGGCCGGCGATCTCGATGCGGCGCGGGCGACCTTCGAACAGATGATCTCGGATTCGGCGGGGTCGGGACAGGCCGTTCAGCGGGTTCGGATTTATGTCGAGCAACTGGTTGCGCAGGGGGCCGCGGCGCCGGATGACGGGACGTCGGCGGAGGCCGATGCGGCAACCGGTGAGGTGGAAGCCTCGGCCGAAGCGGATGCCGGAGCCGAGTAACCGGCCCTTTCAGGACCAACGCCGATGAGCGTCACCGTTGCCATTGTAGGCCGGCCCAATGTCGGCAAATCGACGCTGTTCAACCGGCTGGTGGGGCGCAAGATCGCGCTCGTCGACGATACGCCGGGCGTGACCCGGGACCGGCGCGAGGCGGACGGGCGTATTGCCGATCTGACCTTCACGGTGCTGGATACCGCCGGGTTCGAGGACGCGACCGACGACAGCCTGGAGGCGCGCATGCGCGCGCAGACCGAGGCGGCGATCGATCAGGCCGACGTCATCCTGTTCATGATCGATGCGCGCGCCGGGGTGACGCCGCTCGACGAGCGTTTCGGCCAGCTGCTGCGCCGCGCCAACAAGCCCGTGCACCTGGTCGCCAACAAGGCGGAGGGCCGGGCCGCCGAGGCGGGGCTGATGGAAGCGTGGTCGCTGGGGATGGGCGAGCCGATTGCGCTGTCCGCCGAGCACGGAGAGGGGCTGAGCGACCTGTACTCCATCGTCGCCGAGGCGATCGAGACGGCCGAGGCTGCTGCTGCCGAACCGTCCGACGAGTACATGCCCATGGTCGACGTCGACCTGGGCGACGAGGTGACGGAGGAAGAGGCTGACCGCGCCTGGAACCCGTCCCGCTATCTCAACGTCGCGATCGTCGGCCGGCCGAACGCCGGCAAGTCGACGCTGATCAACCGGCTCGTTGGCGAGGAACGCCTGCTGACCGGGCCGGAGGCCGGGATCACCCGCGATTCCATCATGGTGCCGTGGGAGTGGAACGGGCGCGTCATCAACCTGGTCGACACTGCCGGCATCCGCCGGCGCTCACGGGTGCAGCAAAAGCTCGAGAAGCTGGCGGTTTCGGACGCGCTGCGCTCGATCCAGTACGCCGAGGTGGTGGTGCTGATGATCGATGCGACCCAGCCCTTCGAGAAGCAGGACCTGGTGCTTGCCGACCTCGTGGAGCGCGAGGGCCGGGCGCTGGTGATCGCGGTCAACAAGTGGGACCTCGTCACGGACAAGCAAAGCAAGCTGGCCGAGCTGCGTGAGATGTGCACGCGCCTGCTGCCGCAGGTGAAGGGCGTGCCGCTGGTCACGCTGTCCGGGTTGAAGGGCACGAACATTCCGCGGCTGATGGATGCGGTGTTCGAGATCGAGCGGACATGGAACACGCGGATCGCCACGGCACGGCTGAACCGCTGGTTGACGGGCATGGTCGAGGGGCATCCGCCACCCGCGGTCTCGGGGCGCCGGCTCAAGCTGCGCTACATGACTCAGGCGCGCTCGCGTCCGCCCAGCTTCGTGGTGTTCTGCTCGCGGCCGGAGGCGCTGCCGACAGCTTATCAGCGCTATATCGCCAACGGATTGCGCGAAACCTTCGATCTGGCGGGCACGCCGATTCGGCTGTGGGTGCGCGGCGGCGAGAATCCCTATGCGGGCAAGGCGAAGAAGCGCTGACGGCACTGTGGGCGCCGCAATCGGGCCGGATGGCAAAACGCGGCATGCGCTGTATGCTTTCCGCTGCGTTTACATGAAGAATTGAGCCAGCCGCCGTGCTAGTCGAAATCCTGTTCATTGCCTTCCTGACCATCCTCAACGGCTTGCTCGCCATGTCCGAGCTGGCGGTGGTCTCGGCGCGGCCGGTGCGGCTGAAAGCCCTGCAGGACCAGAAGGTGAGCGGTGCGACCACGGCCATGGCGCTGGCGCAGGACCCCGGCCGGTTTCTCTCGACCGTTCAGATCGGGATCACGCTCGTCGGCATCCTGAACGGTGCGCTGTCGGGCGCGACGGTGGGCCAGCGCCTGGCGCAGTGGCTGGCCGCGCAGGGCGTTCCCGGGGATATCGCCAACCCCGCCGGTGTCGGGGTGGTCGTGGTGATCATCACCTATTTCTCGCTGATCATCGGCGAACTGGTGCCCAAGCGGGTGGCCCTACGCAATCCCGAGCGCATCGCCACGCTGGTCGCGCCGCCCATGCAGCTTCTCTCCATCCTGACCACGCCCGTCGTCTGGCTGTTGGACGTCTCGGGGCAGATCGTTCTCAAGATCCTGCGCCAGGAAGGCGAGGCGGCCGGCAAGGTGACCGAGGAGGAGGTGCGCAACCTCATCGCCGAAGCCGAGAATGCCGGCGTCATCGAAAGCGACGAGCGCAGCATGATCTCGGGAGTCATGCGCTTCGCCGACCGCTCCGCCGAGGGGCTGATGACGCCGCGGCGCGATGTGGAGGTCGTCGACCTTGCCAACGACTCCGAGGAGATCAGGAAGCAGCTCCTGGCCACACGCCATGCGCGCCTGCCGGTGCAGGACGGCAAGCCGGACGATATCGTCGGCGCGATCCTGGTGCACGAAGTGATCGCGGCGCTGGCGGCGGACGAGCCATTCGAGCCGCGTGAATTCATCCACAAGGTGCCGGTGGTGCCCGACCACCTCGATGCGCTGTCGATGTTGCGCGCCATCCGGGCGTCGGCGGTGCACCTGGCGCTGGTGTTCGACGAGTACGGGCACTTCGAGGGGGTGATCACCACCGGCGATATTCTCGAGGCGATTACGGGGGCGTTCAAGGAAGAGGGCGACGATGAACCCGCCCTTGTCGAGCGCAAGGACGGCTCCTGGCTTGTCGAGGGATGGATGCAGGTGGACGAGTTCGCCGCTGCCATCGGTGTCGAGCTGCCGCCCAAGGAAGGGTTCGAGACGGTGGCGGGGCTGCTGTTGTCGCGGACCAAGCGCCTGCCGCGCGTCGGTGACCATATCGATGTCGACGGCCTGAGCTTCGAGGTGATCGACCTCGACGGCAGACGGATCGACAAGGTGCTGGTCACGCATCGCCAGCAGGCGGAATTAGACGCGGAAGACAGGTGATAGCGGGCTGACCGGGGCCGGCAAACACGCTAACCTTTGCGCCGATTCCCACCACGGCGTTTCCCATGCAGCAAACCCGGCAACTCCTCAAATCGGTGTTCGGCTATGACGATTTCCGCACCGGGCAGGAGGACATCGTCTCTGCCATTCTCGAAGGCGCGGATGTGCTCGCCATCATGCCGACCGGCGGCGGCAAGTCGCTGTGCTACCAGCTTCCGGCGCTGCGCCGCGAAGGGGTGACGCTGGTTATCTCGCCGCTCATCGCGCTGATGCGCGACCAGGTCTCCTATCTCAAGCAGAACGGCATTTCCGCCGGTGCGTTGACATCCGGGAGCACGGACGACGAGCGCAACGAAATCCTCGATTCGCTGCGCCAAGACGAACTCAAGCTGTTGTACATGGCGCCGGAACGGCTAGGGAGCGCCCAGGCGTTGCTGGTGCGGGCCAACGTGACCATGCTGGCCGTGGACGAGGCGCACTGCGTCAGCCAGTGGGGCCACGACTTCCGCCCAGACTATCTGCGCATCGGCGAATTGCGCGAAGCGCTCGGCGATCCCCAGATCGCGGCGTTCACGGCGACTGCGGATACCGAGACGCGCAAGGAGATCGTCGCCAAGCTGTTCTCCGCCCCTCCGCGCACCTTCCTGCACGGGTTCGACAGGCCCAACCTGTCGCTGGCCTTTACGCCCAAGAGCAACGCGCGCAAGCAGGTCGCCGCGTTTGCCGCCGGGCATGCGGGGGAATCCGGCATCGTCTACTGTGCCTCGCGCCGCAAGGCGGAGGATCTGGCGGCCTACCTGGGAGAGCAGGGGGTGAACGCCTTGCCGTATCACGCCGGGCTCGATCCTGCGACGCGTCAACGCAACCAGGAGCGGTTCACCAGCGAGGACGGGCTGGTGATGACGGCGACGGTGGCTTTCGGCATGGGTGTCGACAAGCCTGACGTGCGCTTTGTCGCGCATGCCGACCTGCCATCGACGGTGGAAAGCTATTACCAGGAGATCGGGCGTGCCGGCCGCGACGGGCTGCCGGCCAGCACGCTGACGCTCTACGGCGTTGACGATATCCGCCTGCGCCGCCGCCAGATCGATGACAGCGAGGCGCCGCCCGAACGCAAGCGGGCCGATCACCTGCGCCTCAATGCGCTGCTTGCCATCGCCGAGGCACCCGGTTGCCGCCGTCAGACGCTGCTGGCGTATTTCGGCGAGGAGGCGGAGCCCTGCGGCAACTGCGACCTGTGCCGCGAACCGCCCGACGTGATCGACGGCACCGTGCCGGCGCAGAAGGCGCTCTCCGCTGCGGCCCGTACGGGCGAACGCTTCGGGCTGGAACATCTGATCGCCATCCTGACCGGGGATGAAAGCGACCGGATTACCGAACTGCGCCACGATACGCTGCCGACGTTCGGCGTGGGGACGGAGTTCGACAAGGGGCAATGGCGTGGCGTTTATCGCCAAATCTATGCTGCGGGGCTGGCAGCGGTCGACCCGGAATTCGGCGGCTGGCGCGTGACGCCGGAGGGCTGGGAGCTCATGCGTGGCGAGCGCGCCTTCAAGCTGCGGCGCGACACGCTCAAGCCCGCCAAGCCGCGAACGCGGCGCCGGGAACAGCCTGCCGTCGAGATTACCGATGCCGATGCCCCGCTTCTCGCCGCGCTCAAGGCGAAACGCCGCGACCTTGCCACGGCCGCGGGCGTGCCGGCCTATGTCGTGTTCGCCGACCGCACGCTCATAGAGCTTGCGGCCCGGCGCCCGCGCGATCTCGAGGAGATGCGCGGCATTCACGGTGTCGGGGCCCGAAAGCTCGAAAGCTTCGGTGCGGCGTTTCTCGAAGTGATTGCCGAGGCGAGCTAGGCCAAACCCTTCGGAAACGGCGGCTTCGTCGACAGCGGCAAAGCCGGTGAAGAGCTGCGTATTGTCAGCGCAGTAGCGCGTCGATCTCGTCGGCCGGCGGGAGCGTGTCGGTGAAGCTGAACGTGCCGCTGTCGCGAATCTCGTCGAGGGCCGAAAGCGCGGCCGTGATGGCGGCGCGGTGCAGGGCAGAGCCCAGGCTGACGCGCGCGACCCCGAGCCGGTGCATGTCGGCCATGCTCATCGTCGTGCCGCCGAGCCCGAGCAGGACATTGACCGGCTTGTCGACGGCTTTCACGACGGCTTCGACTTGCTCGACCGTCTTCAGTCCCGGTGCGTAGAGCACGTCCGCACCCGCCTCGGCGAACATGTTCAGCCGGCGGACGATGTCGTCCATGTCGGAATTGCCATACAGCAGACCCTCGGCGCGGGCTGTCAGCGTGAACTTGAAAGGCAGGGCGGCAGCGGCCTCGGCGGCGCTGCTGACACGCACGGCGGCTTCCTGGATCGAATAGAGCATGCCGCCCCCGCCATAGCGCGCATCCTCGATGGAGCCGCCCACGGCGCCTGCATCGGCGGCCATGCGGATCGTATCGGTAATGCCGGCGGCGTCCGCGCCGTAGCAATCCTCGAGGTCGACGGAAACGGGCAGGTCGGTCGCGCCCGCGATCTGGGTGGCGTTGGCGAGAATCATCTCGCGCCCCGCCGTGCCCTCGGGGTGGCCGCTGACGTGGTCGACGCCGGCGGAGGTCGTCGCCAGCGCCTCGAATCCCCTGGCGGCGAACATGCGGGCGCTGCCGATGTCCCACGGGTTGGGGATGACGAAGGGATGATCGCGGTGGTGGAGGTCGTAAAAGAGTACGCCCTTGGACTTCTGATCCATTGTATGCATCCTGCCTTGCCGAAGGGTCCGCGCGGGGCGGGCCGGTGAATTCAGTTTGGGGAACCCGCTATGAAACAGGCCATCGAGTCAAGCCTCGACCAGGCGGAGCCGCCGCGCGACATGTCCAAGCCGCTGCAGGCGATGTGGTGGCTGAAAAAGGGCGGGCTGCGTGTGGGCCCCGAATGGGAGCAGGCGCACCAGATCTGCCAGTCCATGGAGGGCACCAAGCCGTTCGACTGGGTGCACGCGCTGGCGCACTGGATCGAGGCGGACATGGGCAATGCCGATTACTGGTATCGCCGGGCCGGCGAGAAGCGCACCAAGCCCAGCGTTGCCGAGGAGTGGGACCATATCGTCGCCGAGTTGAGCCAGACCTAGAGCATTTTTCGTTCTGATTGAATCAGAACGGAAGCTCCAGGTTCTTGAGTGGTCGCGCTTTCGAACCGAACAAGTGGATACCACTTGTTCTGAAAACGCTCCAGTGAAAGGACCGGGCGCGGACGCCCGGTCCCCGGCATTATCGATTGTCGAACTCCGCCCGCACCAGCTCGAGCCCGCGCCGGGTGATCTGGTAGGGACGGGAGCGTTGCGAGCGGATGGCTTTCTTCCGCTTGAGTTTTCTAAAGATCATCAGGTTGCAGTGGGTGAGCAGCCAGCCATCGCGGTTGAAGCATTCGACCGCCGTGATGCGGCCGCGCTCGTCCTTGATCGGGTGGATTTCACCACCCTGCGCGAGGGCATGCAGCACCCTCTGCTCGTCTTTCGAGATATCCATTGTCGGGAAGTCCGGGTCGTCGGGCCCCTTGGGCCACACAAATCCGCTTCCCCGCCAGCCATGCGCATGGCGGGAAATTGTGGCGAATTACCCCGTCCGAGAAGCGACGGGGCCCTAGCGGACGACCGACAGTTTGGACATGAAAACTCCGATTTCGCCGGGATTATAGAGCCTTGGTGGGGAAATTGCCAGAGCCGGGCACTGGCGTATTGAAATCCGCACCCCGGGGGTGCAATCGTAAAGGTGAGCTTACCATGATTTGTAGCGTGAGATTCGTGACGTGACCGTCCCCAAGACCCCCGCTGAATGCGGTACCAAGCAGGAGGTTCGAGAACAACTCGACCGCATCGACGAGGAACTTGTCAGGCTCTTTGCCCAGCGCCACGGTTTCGTCACGCGCATGGCGCAGTTCAAGAGCGACCCGCACGAAGCCTTCGTGCCCGAGCGGATCGAGGAGATCGTCGCCGGGGTGCGGGCACAGGCCGAAGCGCTGCAGCTCGACGAGGATCAGGCGGAGTTGATCTGGCGTACCCTGATCGACTGGAACGTGAACTACGAAAAGGGCATTATTGCCGCGCGGCAGAAAACCTGAGGGGCCGATGTCTTACTTCCCGACCATACGCCACGCCGATCCCAGCGAAGCCATGGACCTCGCGGCGCTGGGCTTTGTCGCCTGGGAGCAGGGCATCCTGCCGCTCTATCCGGATGGCGAGCGTTCCAAGGACGCGCTGATGAACCGGCTCGCCAGCTACTGCCAGGAACGCCTGGGCGACATCCTGGTCGCCGATATCCATGACGAGGTGATCGGCTGGTGTTCGCGCGTACCGGGCCGGGCCTATGTACCGTACCTGTTCGTCACCCCGCACCTGCAGGGGCAGGGCATCGGCAGCCTTCTGCTGCGGCGCATGGAGAGCATGTTCGAACTCGAAGGCTTCGAGGCGGCGCAGCTCGAAACGCCGGCGGATCATGTGCATGCCGTGCGCTTCTACGAAAATCAGGGCTACCATATCCTGGCGATGAAGCCGAACGGCCGCGCTCCGCACAAGCCCTACACCAGCGTGCGGCTGGAGAAGCAGCTCTCCCCCTTCCGGGGACCGGTAACCGATATCGAGTAAGCCTGCACGGCGTTCGCGGCGAGGACTGCGGCGTTCCATGCCGCAGCCGGTGTGCGAAAGCTGTTGGCCTGAGGCGTTCAGATCGCTAAAAGCGGCTGAACAAAAGACCACGGGACGGCCATGACCATCGTTGATACGCGCAAACCCAACCCGAAACAGTTCATCAAGGGCGCCACGGGCGACTGGGAGATTATCGTGGGCATGGAGGTGCATGCCCAGGTGACCTCGGAATCCAAGCTGTTTTCCGGCTCCTCGACGGAGTTCGGCAAGCCGCCCAATGCCAACGTGTCGTTCGTCGATGCGGCGATGCCCGGCATGCTGCCTGTGATCAACGAGGAGTGCGTACGCCAGGCCGTGCGGACGGGGCTGGGCCTGAAGGCGAAGATCAACAAGCGCTCGATCTTCGACCGCAAGAACTACTTCTATCCGGATCTGCCTCAGGGTTACCAGATCTCGCAATACAAGGACCCCATCGTGGGCGAGGGCGAGGTGCTGCTGGACATGGGCGAGGACGGCGAGATCGCGGTGGGCATCGAGCGGCTGCACCTCGAGCAGGACGCGGGCAAGTCGATCCACGATCAGCATCCGAACATGAGCTTCGTTGACCTGAACCGCTCGGGCGTGGCGCTGATGGAGATCGTCTCCAAGCCCGATCTGCGCTCGTCCGACGAGGCCAAGGCGTATCTGAACAAGCTGCGCAGCATCGTGCGGTATCTCGGCACCTGCGACGGCAACATGGAGCAGGGCTCGCTGCGCGCCGACATCAACGTTTCCGTGCGCAAGCCGGGCGGCGAGTTCGGGACGCGCTGCGAGATCAAGAACGTCAACTCGGTGCGCTTTGCCGGGCAGGCGATCGAGTCCGAGGCGCGCCGGCAGATCGACATTCTCGAGGATGGCGGCGAGATCGACCAGGAAACCCGCCTGTTCGACCCGCGCTCGGGCCAAACCAAGTCGATGCGCTCCAAGGAAGAGGCGCACGACTATCGCTATTTCCCCGATCCCGACCTGTTGCCTCTCGAGTTCGACGATGCTTTCATCGCCGAGCTGGCCGCGGACTTGCCGGAGCTGCCGGACGAGAAGCGCGAGCGACTGATGACCGAGTACGGCATTACCCACTATGACGCATCGGTGCTGGTGGCCGACCGGGCCTATGCCGACTTCTTCGAGAAGGTAGCCACGGGGCGCGATGGCAAGCTGGCCGCTAACTGGGTGATCAACGAACTGTTCGGCCGGCTGGCGAAGCAGGAGGCCGACATCTCCGACAGTCCGGTGAGCGCAGATCAACTCGGCGGCGTGGTCGATCTGATCGCAAGCGGCGAGATTTCCGGCAAGATTGCCAAGGACCTGTTCGAGATCGTGTGGAGCGAGGGTGGCGACCCCGCGAAGATCGTCGAGGACCGCGGCATGAAGCAGGTAACCGACACCGGCGCCATCGAGTCGGTCGTGGACGAGGTGATCGCGGCCAACCCGGACAAGGTCGAGCAGGTCAAGAACAAGCCGACCATGGTGGGCTGGTTCGTCGGCCAGGTGATGAAGGCCAGTGGCGGCAAGGCCAATCCGCAGGCCGTGAACCAGATTCTCAAGGACAAGCTCGGCGTGGAGTGATTCAACCCGAATAACGATGCCCGGTCGGAGCGGATGGTGGCACGCCACCCGCTCCGTGCGTTTCCCGGGCTCTAATGCGAGGCGGTTCCCGGCCTCGCGCCACGCAGCCGGCGCACGAGCCTTCCGTCGATGAGGATGAGACCGGTGAAAATCCCGGCCATCCCGAAGACGTGCACGATCTCGATGGTTTCACCCAGGTAGAGATAGCCCAGTACGATTGCCGAAACTGGCGCAATGAAGGTGACGACGGAGAAGTTCGTCGCCCCGACGCGCGGCAGGATGCGGTACATGATCTGGAAGGCGAAGGCGGTGGACAGCAGCCCGATGCCGAGCACGGCCGCCCAGCCCTCGACGGTGACGAGAACCGGCGTGCCGTGCACGAGGAAGGCGAGGGGAACCGCGGCGACCGTAGCGCCTGTCAGTGCGCAGGCGGCGAGGGCGGACGGGTCGACCGTGCCGATACTGCGCGTGTAGTTGAGTGCGATCGCGTAGCAGAATGTCGCGAGAAGACACGCGCCGATGGCCCAGAGTTGCGAGGTGCCGCCTTCCGCCAGGGCGGGCGTCGCGAGCAGGGTGACGCCACAGAAGCCGGCCACGACGCCGAGCGACTTGTTCCAGCTCGCCTTCTCTCCGCCCTGCCAGAAATGCGAGACGATGACCGTCATGATCGGCGTCATGGCGTTGACGATGGCCGTCACGCCGCTGGTGAGAGATTGCTGGCTGAGCGGGTAAAGGGCGAAGGGAATCGTGTAGTTGAGAACGCCGAGCGCGAAGAAATGCACGTAAAGCATTCTGCGGGCGGGCAATTTCTTGTTGAGCGCGATGAAAAAGGCCCAGCATCCCAGCGCCCCGACGCCCACGCGTGCGGCCGAGACCCAAAGCGGCCCGATTTCCCGGATCAGGATGCCGTTGAAAAGGAACGAAGTGCCCCAGATGGTGCCCAGAAGGGTCACCAGAAACCAGTCGCGCAGCGCCATGGTTTGTCTCCGCCTAAAAAGCCAGACTACGTCCGGGTGCGAGCGCGGTCGAACCGATTTTGACGATGTCTGCGATCAATTCCGGTGATATCGACCGGTGTCAGCTAGAGGCGAGCGAAGCTTCGCCGCGCGCCAGAAGGGCCAGCGCTTCGGGATAGATCCGGTGCTCCTCAACCAGCACGCGGGCGGCGAGGGTGTCGGGGGTGTCCCCGGAAAGAACCGGCACTTCGGCCTGCAGGATCACCGGCCCCTCGTCGAGACCGGGCGTGACGAAATGCACGCTGCAGCCGTGCCGGTTTACGCCGTCCGCGAGAGCGCGGGAATGGGTGTCGAGCCCGCGATAGGCGGGGAGAAGGGACGGGTGGATGTTAATGATCCTGCCCTGCCAGCGTTCGACGAACCCGGCCGTGAGCACGCGCATGAAGCCCGCCAGGCATACGATGTCGGCCCGCCAGTCTTCGAGAATTCCCGTCAATGCGCCTTCGAAGGCCTCGCGGCTCTCAAAGCCGGACTGGGCGAGAGTCGCCGTCGGGATGCCCTCCGCCTGTGCCACGGCGAGGCCAGGCGCCGCGGCGCGGTTGGAGAACACGCCCACGATTTCAGCCGGATAGTCCGGCGCCCTGGTGGCCTCGAGGAGCGCGGTCATGTTCGAGCCGCGCCCCGAAATCAGCACGGCAACGCGCTTGCGGCCAGTCACAGTGCCAGTGTTCCTTCGAATGTCACGGCGTTGTCGCCGCGCTCGGCCAGATGACCTACGACGGTCGCGGTTTCGCCCGCGTCGTTGAGGGTCTGGACCAGCGTACCGGCGTCGTCGGGGCCGACGGCGACCAGCATGCCGACGCCGCAATTGAAGGTGCGCAGCATCTCGCGCGTGTCCATGCCGCCCGTCCGGGCGAGCCAGCCGAAAACCGGCGGAACGGTAAGCAGGCCCAGGTCGATCTCGGCGGCGAGATGCTCGGGCAGAACGCGCGGGATGTTGTCGATGAATCCGCCGCCGGTGATATGCGCCAGTGCCTTGATACCGATACCGGCCCGAAGCGCCGCAAGGATAGGCTTCACATAGATGCGCGTGGGCGCGAGCAGGGCAGACGCCAGCGTTTCGTCAGGCGCGAAGGGAGCGGGGGCGTCCCAACCCAATCCACTCGTTTCCACAACGCGGCGAATGAGGGAATAACCATTGGAATGCGGACCGGAACTGCCAATGGCGACGAGACTGTCCCCGGCGGCGATGTCCGTGCGGGGCAACAGGGAGCCGCGTTCGGCGGCACCGACGCAGAACCCGGCGAGATCGTAGTCGCCGTCGGCGTACATGCCGGGCATTTCGGCGGACTCGCCGCCGATCAGCGCGCAGCGGGCCTGCCGGCAGCCCTCCGCGATGCCTTCGACGATCTGCGCACCGGCGCCGACGTCGAGCTTGCCGGTGGCGAAATAGTCGAGAAAGAACAGCGGCTCGGCGCCCTGTACGACGATGTCGTTGACGCACATCGCGACAAGGTCGATGCCGATGGTGTCGTGCTTTTGGGCCTCGATGGCGATGCGCAGCTTGGTGCCCACGCCGTCATTGGCCGCGACGAGCACCGGATCGGTGAATCCGGCCGCCTTGAGGTCGAACAGGCCGCCAAAACCGCCGATTTCGCCATCGGCCCCGGGACGCCGGGTGGAGCGCACGGCCGGCTTGATAGCGTCCACAAGCGCATTGCCGGCGTCGATATCCACGCCCGCCTGCTTGTACGAAAGCCCGTTTGGTGGCACTTGTTCGTTATCGGACATCGGGGTCGCACGCCTCTTCAAGTCGTTGCCCCACTGGTCTGTTTGCGCCGCGCTTTGGCGGTTGATCGGCTCGGGGCAGGGCGGTATCAGCGCTGATAGCGGCTCTCCGGGTTACGCGCAAGGGTTAGGCTTTTCATGTCACTGCAAAACCAGATCAAGGCCTGGCTCGCGCTTCTGGCGCTGTTCATCGTGGCGCTCTGGCTGTTTCGCGGCATCCTGCTGCCCTTCGTGGCGGGAATGGGGCTGGCCTATCTGCTCGATCCGGCGGCCGACAAGCTCGAGGAATGGAAGTTCCCGCGCTTCTGGGCGACCGCGATCCTCATGGCCCTCACGGTTCTGGTTTTTGTTGGAGCGGTTTTGCTGGTTGTGCCGTTGGTGGTGCAGCAGGCGGCAGGCCTTGCGCAGCGCCTGCCGGGCTATGCCGACGATCTGCAGACGCTGGCGCAGCAGTGGGCGCCCGAAATCAACAACTTGCTGGGGGCCGAGCGCGTAGCGCAGTTCCAGAGTTCCCTGTCGGACCTGTTGAGCCGGGGCGTGGGCATTGCCGGCACGGTGATCGGCCAGATCATGCAGAGCGGCCTGACGCTGATCAACCTGCTCGGCCTTCTCGTGGTGACGCCTGTCGTCGCGTTCTACATCCTGCTTGACTGGGACGGCATGGTCGCCAGCGCCGACAAGCTGCTGCCGCGCAAGCGCCGCGAGGAAATCCGCGGGGTTCTCCGGGACATCGACAGCGCCATGGCCGGGGTTATCCGCGGGCAGATCAGCGTCGTGCTGCTGCTCAGCGCATACTATGCGGCGGCGCTGACCGCGACGGGGCTGAGTTTCGGCCTCGCCATCGGCCTGATCGCGGGGCTGTTGAGCTTCATTCCGTATGTCGGCTTCCTGGTCGGCTTCCTTCTGTCGACCGGCATCGCCGTCGTGCAGTTCTGGCCCGACTGGGTCATGATCGTGCTCGTGCTGGTGATCTTCTTCTTCGGGCAGTTCCTCGAAGGCAACGTGCTCTATCCCAAGCTCGTGGGGCGCAGCATCGGCGTGCATCCGGTGTGGCTGATGTTTGCCCTGTTCGCCTTCGGCCTGATATTCGGGTTTGTCGGCCTGCTTCTGGCCGTGCCGCTGGCGGCGATCGCCAGCGTGCTTGTCCGTTTCGCGGTGCAGAAGTACAAGGCCAGCGCGCTTTACCTTGGCGCAGACGGAGGCGGTGGTGATCAAGCCCCCGGATCGCAGTGACGAGCCTGACATGCCGGTGATGGCGGACGGAACGGGCGGAGCACGGCGGCGCCAGCTCGTGCTGGATCTGGCGCATGAGCCCTCGCTCGCCGAAGCCGATTTCATCGTCAGTCCCGGCAACGAGCTGGCCTTCGAGCATGTCGTGGCCTGGCCGAACTGGCCCGCGCCGATGACGCTGATCACGGGGCCGGCCAAATCCGGCAAGTCGCACCTGGCGCGCATCTGGGCGGAGCGGGCCCAGGCGGTGGCGCCTGCGTTGACGGCGCTCGAGGAACTGGCCGGGCAGGGCGGCACGCAGCCGGTGGTTCTCGAAGACGTCGACCGGCTCGACTACCCGGAAGACGCCCTGTTCCACCTGCTGAACCAGAGCATGCGCGACCAGCGCCCGGTGCTGATGAGCGCACGTGCGCCGGTCAACAGCTGGAGCTACCGTACGGACGACGTGCTGTCCCGCGCGCGTCTGGCGTCCGGCTTCCGGGTCGAGACGCCGGACGACACGCAATTGTCACAGATGTTCGTGAAACTCTTTCACGACCGGCAGATCGCGGTCGATCCGAAGATCGTCGCCTATCTCGTGGCACGCATGGAGCGCTCGACGGAAGAGGTGGTCAGGCTTGTCGCGCTTATGGACGAACTGGCGCTCACGCGCCGCGGCCCGGTCACGCGGGCGGTGGCGGCAGAGGCTTTGGCGATCCGGGCCCAGGAGCACGACGACGCAGGTGAAGGGGGCAACTGAGATGAACGAGTATACCGATATCGCCGAAGCCGAGAACGAAACAAGCGGCCCAGCCGATCAGCCGGTCGAAACACCCGGTCCCGACGCCGAGGCCCTGCGCGACAGCCCGGCCCGTTTCGTCAACCGCGAGGTCTCGTGGCTGCAGTTCAACATGCGGGTTCTGGAGGAAGCGGGGAACACCAGCCATCCGCTTCTCGAGCGCCTGCGGTTCGTCTCGATTTCCGCGAACAATCTCGATGAGTTCTTCATGGTGCGCGTTGCCGGCCTCAAGGGCCAGGTGCGGGCCGGCATGTCGAAGATGAGCGTCGACGGGCTTTCGCCCACCGAACAGCTGGAAGACATCGCCACGCTCGCCCAGCACCTGCACCTGGAGCAGCAGGACTACTGGCAGTCGCTGCGCGAGGAGCTTTTCACCCAGAACGTGGTGATCCACGAAGCGACCGACCTCAGCGACGAGCAGGTCACGTTTCTCGACAAGCTGTTCCGCGAGGAGATATTCCCGGTCCTCACGCCGATTGCGGTCGATCCTGCGCACCCGTTTCCGTTCATTCCGAACCTGGGGTTCTCGCTGGCTTTCCAGCTCGAGCGCGCGGACGCGATGGAACGGCTTCTGGCGCTGGTGCGCATCCCGGGCAATCTCGACCGCTTCATCATCCTGCCGCCAACGCTGACGAGCGAGCGGCGCATCGAGCTGGTCGCCATCGAGACGCTGGTCAACCTGTTCTTCCACAAGATGTTCCCCGGCTACAACATTCTCGGCTCGGGCGCCTTCCGGCTGATCCGCGACAGCGAGATCGAGATCGACGACGAGGCCGAGGACCTCGTGGTCGAGTTCGAGAGTGCGCTCAGGCAGCGCAGGCGGGGGCAGGTGATCCGGCTCGAGATCGAGAAGTCCATGCCCCGCATCCTGCGCCGGCATATTGCCGAGGAACTGGGCGTGGGCGCGGACGACACCTTCGAGGTGGAAGGCTTCATGGGACTGGCGGACGCGGCGCGCATTTGCGATATCGACCGGCCCGACCTCAAGTTCACGCCCTATCACCCCCGCTTTCCCGAGCGCATTCGCGATTTCCACGGCGACTGCATGGCCGCGATCAAGGCCAAGGACCTCGTTGTCCATCATCCCTTCGAAAGCTTTGACGTGGTGGCGCAGTTCCTCATGCAGGCGGCGCGCGATCCGGACGTGGTGGCGATCAAGCAGACGCTCTATCGCACCTCGTCGGATTCGCCGATCATCAAGGCGCTCGTGCAGGCCGCGGAGGCGGGCAAGTCGGTAACCGCGCTTGTCGAGCTCAAGGCGCGCTTCGACGAGGAGGCGAATATCCGCTGGGCACGGGATCTCGAACGGGCCGGGGCGCAGGTGGTGTTCGGCTTCATCGATCTGAAGACACACGCCAAGCTTAGCCAGGTGGTGCGCCGCGAGAAGGGCACCCTGATGAGCTACTGCCACATCGGTACGGGCAACTATCACCCGATCACGGCGAAGATTTACACGGACCTGAGCTACTTCACCTGCAATCCCGAGATCACGCGCGATGTGGCGCGCGTATTCAACTATATCACGGGCTATGCGCGGCCCACGGACATGGAGTGCATGGCCGTGTCGCCGGTCAATCTGCGCCAGACGCTACTGGATGCGATCAGCGCCGAGATCGCGCATGCGGAGGCGGGCGAGCCCGCCAGCATCTGGTTCAAGATGAACTCGCTGGTCGATCCCGACATCATCGACGCGCTCTACGACGCCAGCCAGGCGGGCGTGCAGGTCGACCTCGTCGTGCGCGGCATCTGCTGCCTGCGGCCCGGGTTACCGGGCTTCTCCGACAATATCCGCGTGCGCTCGGTCGTGGGGCGGTTCCTGGAGCACTCGCGCATC
>CAZNHG010000018.1:0-3875 GCA_964572555.1 uncultured Devosiaceae bacterium
TGGCACCCGTTCAGCAGGATATTGCTCCTGGAGCAATATCCCTTCCGCTTCACTTCTGAAAGCGCTCCAGCAAGAATCGGCGGCAAACGATCGCCCCCGCCTGCCCATACGCAACAGCCAATATTGGAAACGTTCGCACTTTATCGTGTTTAGGAGAAAGCGGCGAAATAGTGGTATATTTGTGTCCACTTTGTAAAAGGAATACAAAAATGTCTGTAATAAAAGAGAAATTCGACGGCTTCAAAGCATCGAAAACTGTTCTCGTATGGTCCTGTCTCGGCACCGCGGTGCTGACCATGGTCGTCGGATTCACCTGGGGTGGCTGGGTCACCGGTGGCAGCGCGCAACAGCGTGCGGACGATGCAGCCCGGCAGGCCACCGCCTCCCTCGCTGCGGATTTGTGCTTCGACAACTTCATGGCCGCACCGAACGCGCGGACGCAATTGATGGCGTTGAAGGATGAAAGTTCCTACCAGCGCGACAACTTTGTCGAGGATGGCGGCTGGACCACACTGGGCGGCCAGGACAAGCCCGTTTCCGGCGCGGCCGGCTTGTGCGCCGATCGGCTGGCCGAAGCGGAATTGCCGATGGAAACCGATACCGGCACCGGTACCACAGCCGTGAGCGAACAGACGACCTCCCTCAACTAAGGCACCGGCGTTATTGTCACTTCGCGAAAGACACTCCGGGCACGTGAAGGGCCCGGAGGAACGGTTGCGCTCCGCTGTGACATGCCCTGACCGGCACATCCCGGCTGTCGCCGCCCGCTCATCCGTAAGGAGCGAACCGTGAACGCAGAGTGGGCGAAACGGCTCGCCGCCCTCGTTGTCGGCGGTCTCGCGGCAATCATGCTGGGCAGCGCCATCGCGTTCATGTTCGACAGCACCCGGCCCGGTCCGAGCGACATTGGCCAGGATGCCACGGAGGAATCGCGACCCGGTACCGGCGACGTCTGAAACTCAGTCACCCTCGAACGAAACGAGCGAAGTGACGGCCACATTCTCGGCACGCAGCTTGTCCGCTCCGCCGATATCGGGCAGGTCGATGACGAAAGCGGCATGGTCGGCGGCGGCTCCCGTGCGGCGGAGAAGGTTGATCGCGGCGAGAGCCGTACCCCCGGTCGCGATCAGATCGTCGACCAGCAGAACGCGGTTGCCCTCGCGAACGACGTCGGCATGAATCTCGATGGTATCGACACCGTATTCGAGCGCGTAGTTCTGCCCCATCGTCTCTCCCGGCAGTTTGCCGGACTTGCGCACGGGAATGAAGCCCACGCCCAGCGCGATGGCAACCCCTGCCCCGAAAATGAAGCCGCGCGCCTCGATGCCCGCAACATGCGTTATGCCGAGCCCGCGATGCATCGACGCGACCTGGTCGATACTGTCGCGAAAGCCCTCGGGATCCTCGATCAGCGTCGTGATGTCGCGAAACAGGATGCCCTTCTTGGGATAATCGGGAATCGTGCGCACAAGCGATTTCAGATCGATCGTCATCGGATTGTCACCTTGCAGAACCTAGAGCGTTTTCAGAACAAGTGGACACCACTTGCTCGGTTCGAAAACGCGACTACTCAACAACTTAGAGCTTCCGTTCCGATTCAGTCAGAACGGAATCTCTCGTCCAGTTACGCGCTGCACCACCGGACAGCCGGGCCCGGACATGCAACCGGCGGCACCGGGATCGCCGCGTGCCGCCTGCTGCACACTAACGTCTCCCGGGCGCGAGGGCCACAGGCACGGCAAAAGAAAGGGCCCCGGCGGGGCCCTTTCAATTCAAACGGTCAGTGAGTGCACGCGTCTAGCCTAGTGCTCGACGTTCCGCCACAAGCGGCGCTTGACCATGTACATCAGCACCGCGAACACACCGAGGAAGATCAGGGCGCGGAACCCCATCTCCTTGCGCGAGGTCAGGTGCGGCTCGGCCAGCCACATCATGAACGCGGACACGTCCTTGGCATATTGGTCGACCGTCTCGGGCACCTGCTCGCCTTCCTCGCCCTCATAGGTAATCAGGCCATCCGAAAGCGGCGACGGCATGGAGGTGCCCGCGCCCAGGAACGCATTGTAGTGCTGGCCCGGCGGCAGTTCCTCGCCCTCGGGCGGCTCGGTATAGCTGGTCAGCACATTGTAGATGAAGTCCGGGCCACCCTCCTGGTAGGCGGTGAAGTAGTTGAACACCCACCAGGGGAAATCCATCCCGATGCCGCGCGCCTTGGCCAGCACCGAGAAGTCGGGGGGCACGATGCCATTGTTGGCGGCACGCGCGTCAGCCGGCGTGGGGAACGGATCGGGCCAGCTGTCCGAGGGACGCCCCGGCCGCTCGCCGCCCGGCGAATCCGGATCCTGGATGGTGATCTGGGACGCCAGCAGCTTGACCTGGTCCTCGGAGTAGTTCGGACCGCCTTCCTGCTCGAGGTTGCGATACGACAGCAGGCGCGCGGCGTGGCAGCTCGAGCACACCTCCTGGAACACCTTGAAGCCGCGCTGCAGCTGATGCTCGTCATAGGTGCCGAACAGGCCGGCGAAACTCCAGTCGACCTGCTCGGCGTGCTCGCCACCCCCGTGTCCGTCCTGCGCCATTGCAGGCGCGGCGAATAGGCCACCAGCCATGACAACGGCGGCGAAAATGGTCTTTGCGTTGATCATTCCGTTGCTCCGTTTCATTCGGCTAGTGCGCCTTGGCCGTGACCGATTCCGCGATGCTCGGCGGCAGCGGCTTCGGATTCTCCACCCGGCTGAGAACCGGAAGGACGACCAGGAAGTAGAGGAAGTAGTAGGCCGTGCACGCCTTGGCGATCCAGGTATAGGGCGGCTCGGCCGGCTGCGCACCCAGGTAGGTCAGCGTGAGGAAGTTCAGCACGAACAGCCAGAAGAACGGCTTGAACAGCGGCCGGAAGGACCCCGAACGCACCTGCGACCGGTCGAGCCAGGGCAGCACGAACAGGATCAGGATCGAGCCGAACATCACGATCACGCCACCGAGCTTGGAGTCGATGAACAGCACGTTGAAGTCGATCGCGCGCAGCATGGCGTAGAACGGCAGCAGGTACCATTCGGGCACGATGTGCTCGGGCGTCACCTGGCTGTTGGCCATGATGTAGTTGTCCGGATGCCCCAGGATGTCCGGCGCGAAGAACACGAACCAGGCGTAGGGGATCAGGAAGACCGAGATCGCGAACAGGTCCTTCATCGTGGAGTACGGATGGAAAGACACGATATCGCGCTTGGACTTCACGTCGACACCGGTGGGATTGTTGTTCCCTGGCACGTGCAGCGCCCAGATGTGCAGCCCCACGACCGCCGCGATGATGAACGGCAGCAGGTAGTGCAGCGAGAAGAAGCGGTTGAGCGTGGGATTGCCCACCGCGAATCCGCCGCGCAGGAACTGCAGGATCGGGTCGCCGACCAGCGGGATCGCGGAGAAGATATTGGTGATCACCGTGGCGCCCCAGAAGCTCATCTGGCCCCAGGGCAGGACGTAGCCCATGAACGCGGTCGCCATGGTGAGAAGGAAGATCACCACGCCCAGCATCCAGATGACCTCGCGCGGGGCCTTGTACGAACCGTAATAGAGCCCGCGGAAGATATGGATGTAGATGGCGAAGAAGAACATCGAGGCGCCCACGGCGTGAGTACCCTGGATGATGCGCCCGTAGTTCACGTCGCGCCGGATCTGCTCGACCGAGTCGAAGGCCAGGCCGACATTGGGCGTGTAGTGCATCGCCAGCACGATGCCGGTGACGATCTGGATGCCCAGCATCATGGTGAGAATGGCGCCGAAGGTCCACCAGTAGTTGAGGTTCTTCGGCGTGGGATAGTCGACCAGATGGGCCTTGCCGAAGCGCACGATCGGCAGGCGCTCGTCCAGCCACTTCA
>CAZNHG010000018.1:3885-22505 GCA_964572555.1 uncultured Devosiaceae bacterium
CACTTGGCCACCATTGTGATGGACAACGGTTGGCCGATCGGGGTGTGGTTCGAACTCGAAGTCGAAACTCGACGCGACCGTCGTCCAGCCACTTCATGACCGGATTCTGCGGGTCGTATTTGCTTTCGAAATGCAGCATGAAGGAGCCCCCGTTAGCCAATCTGCACGACTGAATCACTCACGAAATCATATGGCGGCACCACCAGGTTCTTCGGTGCAGGGCCGCTGCGGATGCGGCCGGACGTGTCGTAAACGGACCCGTGACAGGGGCAGAACCAGCCGTCGTATTCGCCGGTTTCACCGACCGGGATACAGCCAAGATGCGTGCAGTTGGCAACCATGATGAGCCACTCGGAGTGGCCCTCCTTCACACGCGACGCGTCGGTGGCGGGATCCTTGAGCTCGGACAACGGGGTCGCCCGCGCCTCCTCGATCTCCTCCTCCGTCCGGTGCCGCACGAAGACCGGCAGGCCGCGCCACTTGATCGTGACGGTCTGGCCGACTTCGATGCCGGACAGGTTGAATTCGATCGACGCCAGCGCCAGCACGGAAGCGTCCGGGTTCATCTGGTCGATGAGCGGCCATGCGGCTCCCGCCGCGCCAACCGCGCCGACCGCGCCTGTTGCGACGTAAAGGAAGTCCCGCCGCGATGTCTTTGTGCTCTCTTGCGTAGCCAAGGTTCGTGATCCTCGCCCCAAAAACTCTCTATGTTCCGCTTATGACCGGCAACACGGCACGACACCGCGCGCGAATCAAGTTCCGCCCGCCCGTGCGGGGCCGCGGATTTGGCGGTTCTTTTTGCACTGTCCTCCCCGCTTGTCCAGTCCGCGGGGACGTGACATTGAATAAGTGCGACACTATACCCTCCCCATTGTGGAAGAGCGGACCGCAGCGCCTGCGAACCACACCCCAGCTCCCAGCGCAAGTCCCATCGCCCATGCCGGTCGCTCTCGCCCTCTACCAGCCGGATATTCCGCAGAACACCGGAACGCTCATGCGCGCCGCAGCCTGCCTCGACGTCGAGCTGCATGTCATCCATCCCACCGGCTTCCCGTTCACCGATCGCCATCTCAAGCGTGCCGGCCTCGACTACGCGGTCCTCGCGCGCGTTACCGAACATGACAGCTTCGCAGCGTTCGACGCCTGGCGCCGGGATGCAGGCAAGAGGCTGATCCTGTTGACGACGAAGGCGACAACCTCTGCTTACGCCGCCCGGTATGGCGACACCGATATTCTCATGGCGGGACGCGAGAGCGCCGGCGTACCCGAAAATGTCGCAGCCGCCGCCGATTGCGCCGTGCGCATTCCCATGGCAACCGACATGCGCTCGCTCAACGTCGCCATCGCCGCAGCGCTCGTGCTGGGAGAGGCGAAACGCCAGACCAACGGATTCGAGACCCTGACATGACGCTCCCCGCCGACATCGACGCCAGGAAGCAAACCGCCAGCGCCTGGTTCCGCCAGTTGCGCGACGAGATCTGCACGATCTTCGAGGATATCGAGGATGCCGTGCATGGCCCCCTCGCCGACCGGCCGGCCGGCCGTTTCGAGCGCGCCCCCTGGGAACGGACCGATCACACCGGCGCGCCGGGCGGCGGCGGCGAGATGTCGGTTATGCGCGGGCGTGTATTCGAGAAAGTCGGCGTGCATATCTCGACGGTTTACGGCGAGTTCTCCCCCGATTTCGCCGGCCAGATCGCCGGCACGGAGGAGAGCCCGGTGTTCTGGAGCGCAGGGGTCTCCCTGATCGCGCACATGCAGAACCCGCGCGTGCCGGCAGTGCACATGAACACGCGCATGATCGTCACCTCGAAATGGTGGTTCGGCGGCGGAGCGGACCTGACCCCGGTGCTCGACGCGCGCCGCACGCAGGACGACCCCGACACCGCGGATTTCCACGCCGCCATGCGGGCGGCATGCGAGGCGCACCCCTGCGCGGATTACGAGGCGTACAGGAAATGGTGCGACGACTACTTCTACCTGCCCCACCGCAACGAACACCGCGGCACGGGCGGAATTTTCTTCGATCAGCACAATTCGGGAAACTGGGAGGACGATTTCGCCTTCACCCAGGACGTCGGGCGCGCGTTCCGGGACATCTATCCGCAACTGGTGATGCGTAATCTCGAAACGCCGTGGACCGAGGCCGAGCGCGAGGAGCAGCTCATCCGGCGCGGGCGCTATGTCGAGTTCAACCTGCTCTACGACCGCGGCACGACCTTCGGGCTGAAAACCGGCGGCAACGTCGACGCCATCCTGTCCTCCATGCCACCCGAGGCGCGCTGGCCGTAACGGATTTTCCCGTTGTTTCAATAGGTTGGAAAGACATCACATTTGCAGCACATGCGCGCCCTATCCTTTCATGGTACGATCTGCATGAAAGGAGGTCGTTGCTATGAAACATTATGCCTGTGGTTCTTTGGTTCCCGGCTGCGAATGGCAGACCCGGGATGAGGATGAAGGTGAAGTGGTCCGCCGCGTCGTGGAGCACATGCACAAGGCGCACGGCGAATCCGAGGTTCGTCCCGACATGATCGAACGGATCAAGGAGCGCATAAAGGACACTACCGACGCCGCCTGACACCCGCCCCCGGGGCGCGACGCCCCACCAGGCGGCATTGAGCGGGTGGCCGGGGTCGTCCGGCCATCCGACGCGGCGCAATCGAACGGTTGCCACCCCGCCCTGCCGGGCTTAAAAGCCTCGGGCAAAAGAGCCCCGGGATTTCATGTCCGATACCGCTACAACCCATCCCGCGCGATTGCCGCAGCCGCTCGTCGAGCGCGCCGTGCGCACTGCGCTCGAGGAGGATCTCGGCCTCGCCGGTGACCTGACGACACAGGCTACCCTGGCGCCCGGCGCCACAGCGCGCGGCGCGATCAACGCGCGCGGGGACGGCATTCTGAGCGGACTGGACCTTGCGGCGGAAGCTTTCCGCCTGATCGGTCCCGGCCTCGCCTTCGAACCGCTGATGGCCGATGGGGACCGGCTGACGGCCGGCCAGTCGGTCGCCCGCATTTCCGGCAATGCCCGGCTGGTACTCTCGGCCGAACGGGTCGCGCTCAACTACCTCAATCACCTCAGCGGCATCGCCACGATAACTCGCGGCTTCGCGGACGCCATCGCCGAAACGGGGGCACGCATTTGCGACACCCGCAAGACGACCCCCGGCCTGCGCGCTTTCGAGAAGTACGCGGTGCGATGCGGCGGCGGTACCAATCACCGCTTCGGGCTCGATGATGCCATCCTGATCAAGGACAACCATATCGCCGTCGCCGGCGGCGTCGGAGCCGCCATGGCCGCCGCCAGGGCCTTTGCCGGCCCGCTCGTGACCATCGAGGTGGAAGTCGATACGCTCGACCAGCTCGGCGAAGCGCTTGAAGCCGGTGCCCGCGCCGTTCTGCTCGACAACATGGACACCGCAACGCTGCGCAAGGCTGTCAGCCTCAACAAGGGGCGGGCCCGGCTGGAAGCCTCGGGCAACGTGACCCTCGAAACCGTGCGTGCCATAGCGCAGACAGGTGTCGACTACATTTCCACCAGCAGGATCACCATGGCGGCGCCGCCGCTCGATCTCGGGCTCGACATCGCGATCGACTAGCCCGCCCCACGACCAGTCCGGAGACGTTACCATGAGCCAGGCGCTGCTCGATACCATGACCCGTGCGGCCCTCAGGGCCGGCGAGATCATCATGGATGTCTATGAACACCCCATCGACACCACGGACAAGCAGGACGGCTCGCCCGTCACCGTTGCCGACGAGCTTGCGGAGAAGGCCATTCTGGAGGACCTCGCGGAAACCGGCATTCCAGTGCTGGCCGAGGAGAGTGTAGCCGCCGGCCGCATTCCCGAACTCGGCGAGCGCTTCTTCGTGGTCGATCCGCTCGACGGCACCAAGGAGTTCATCAAGCGCAACGGCGAATTCACCGTGAACATCGCGCTGGTGGAGAACGGCCGGCCGGTGCTGGGCGTGGTCACCGCGCCCGCGATGGGCAAGGGCTATGCCGGCGGGCCTGACGGCGCAACGACGTTCACCATCGCGGATGGCGCGGCCGGAGCCTCCTCCTCCATCGCCATCGCGACAGACGGCCCCATGCATGTCGTCGCCAGCCGCTCGCACGGCCACCCGGCCCTTGCGGCACTGTGCGAGTCCTTCGGGGTCACCGACAATGTCTCGGTCGGCTCCTCGCTCAAGTTCTGCATGGTCGCCAGCGGCATGGCGCGGTTCTATCCGCGCTTCACCCCGACCTGCGAATGGGACACCGCCGCCGGACAGGCCGTTCTGGAAGCCGCGGGGGGCGTGGTGCTCACCCTCGATGGCGCGCCACTGGGCTATGGCAAGGCCGACAAGGACTTTCTCAATCCCTTTTTCGTAGCTGCTGATACACACGACCTGGCCGCGCAAGCCGCGGCCCAAATGCGCGAGTTGACGCATAGCTGATATACCGGCGCACCTCTTGCACCGTTCAGGGTCGGTATATATATAGCCGATATATGCTCGGCCACTATATGTTCGGACAAGCTAATGAACGTAAGAACGCTGTGTCTTGCCATCCTCTATGACGGCGATGCCTCCGGCTACGAAATCCGCAAGCAGTCGGTAGAGGGCGACTACGCCTATTTCGTCGAAGCCAGCTTCGGCTCCATCTATCCTGCCCTCGCCAAGCTCGAGGACGAGGAGCTGGTCACCAGCCATGTGGAAGCGCAGGACGGACGCCCCAGCAAGAAAGTCTATGCGATCACGGAAAAAGGCCGCGAGGCCTTCAGGGATTCGCTGTTCGACGAACTCGGAGACGACGTGTTCCGCAGCGAGTTCCTGCTGTTCGCGCGGTTCGCATCCATGCTGCCGGCCAGCCTGGTGGAAACGCGCCTGACCGAACGCCTCGAGGCACTCGAGTCCCAGGTCGCCGAATTGCAGCGGCTCAAGGACGACAAGACTACCCAGCCGGGCGACGACTGGGTGTTGAACTACGGAATCAACTGCATGGGGGTTGCACGGGACTACCTGCGCGCCCACATGCACGAGCTAATTGCATTGGCACGCCCTGACGCGGACGCGGCCAAGGCGGCAGAATAATTACAGGACATAAATCAATGCGCTTTTTGAGATCGTACGGGGTTGCGCTCCTCATTCTGTTGCTCGTTGCCGGCTGGCTCGCCAGCGGGACGCTGATCGAGGGTGGCAATGGCCCGGGCAACGGCGAGCGGCCCATGGTGGAAGTGCTGGGGCTCCAGGAAGAACCCGCCCAGGATACCGAAACGGCGGAGGCCGAAGAGCAGCCCGCCGCCGAGCAGGAAACCGAACAACTGCAAAGCGTACGGATCGC
Organism: uncultured Devosiaceae bacterium; assembly: GCA_964572555.1. GTDB lineage: Bacteria > Pseudomonadota > Alphaproteobacteria > Rhizobiales > Devosiaceae > CAZNHG01. The sequence goes on from CAZNHG010000018.1 coordinate 9,212, forward strand.
TGAATATTCCGTGCGCGACATGCCCATCGAGGTCGAACTGCGCGGGCGCACCGAGGCGGCAGCGACAGTGACCGCGACCGCCGAGACCGGCGATGTCGTTCGCGAGGTCGCCGTGAACAAGGGCGACGTCGTCGAGGAAGGCGACCTGCTGTGCAGGCTGGCGGCGGGAACGCGCGAGGCCAGCGTCGCTCAGGCCGAAGCCGCCCTCGCCCAGGCGCAGCAGGACTACGATACCAACCAGAAGCTGCGCGAGCGCGGGCACGCCGCGCCGAATACCGAGCGGCAGTTCGAGGCGGCTCTCAAGTCAGCCCAGGCATCGCTCGACCAGGCCGAGGCCGAACTCGAGCGCACCGAAATCCGCGCCGAAATGGCCGGCCTCGTCCAGCAACCCATCGCCAATGTCGGCGACATGCTGGCGGCGGGAGCCACCTGCGCGACCGTCGTCAAGCTCGATCCGATCACCTTCACCGGCCAGATTCCGCAGGCCCGTGTCGGCAACCTCCAGCCCGGCATGCCCGCCACCGTGAGCACGGTGACCGGCGAACGGGTCGAGGGCGAAATCACCTATATCTCGTCCACCGCCGATCAGGCGACACGCACCTTCGACGTCGAGATCGATGTGCCCAACCCGGACCATTCGATCCGGTCCGGCGTAACGGCCTCGGCAACCGTGCATGTGGGCACCACGAAGGCACACCTGTTGCCGCAGTCGGTGCTCACCCTCGACAGCGAGGGCACGCTGGGCATCCGCACCGTACAGGACGGCACGGCGCAGTTCCGCCCCATCGAGATTCTGGGCAATACCCGTGACGGTGTCTGGGCGGCCGGCCTGCCCAACACGATGGACGTCATCATCTTCGGCCAGGAATACGTGACCGACGGCCAGAAAGTGGCGGCGAGCTACGGCGATGCTGAGGACGAGGAGACCAGCTCATGATGAATATGCTGGAGGCCGTGCTCCGCCGGCCGCGGACGGTGATCACCGTGATGATCATCATTCTGGCGGCCGGTATCAGCGCCTACATGACGCTGCCCAAGGAAAGCCAGCCGTCGATCGACGTGCCGTATCTGTACGTTTCGGTCTCGCAGACGGGCGTCTCGCCCGCCGACGCGAACCGGCTGCTCGTGCGCCCGCTCGAAACCGAGCTCAAGGGCATCGAGGGGCTTGAAAGCATGCGCAGCGTGGCGACCAACGGCCACGCTTCGGTCATTCTCGAGTTCAACGTCAACTTCGACAAGGACGAAGCGCTCGCCGACGCCAAGGACCGCGTCGACCGGGCCAAGCCCAACTTGCCGGACGACGCGACCGACCCCACCGTGCAGGAAGTCGATATCTCCGAGTTCGGCTCTATCACCACCGTGCTCTACGGCGACGTGCCCGAGCGCGCACTCTACGAGCGCGCCAACGAACTCAAGCGCGCGTTCGAGGGCCTCGACACCGTGCTCGAGGTGGAGATGTCGGGCGACCGCGAGGAAGTTCTCGAGGTTGTCGTTGACCAGCTCAAGCTCGAGTCCTACGGGCTGACGACGAACCAGCTTTTCGACGCGCTGCAGCGCAACAACATGGTCGTGCCCGCCGGTTCGCTCGATACGGGCCAGGGCGAGTTCGCCATCGAGGTGCCGGGGCTGATCGAAAACATCAACGACATTCAGACCCTGCCCATCAAGTCCTCGGGCGACACCGTCGTCACCTTCTCCGACGTGGCGACCATCCAGCGCACCTTCAAGGACGCGACCGAGTACACCCGCGTGAACGGCCAGCCGGCCGTAGTTCTCTCTGTGAGCAAGCGGCTGGGCGCCAACATTATCGATCTCTCCGATGCGGTCCATCGCGTCACCGAAGAGCACGCGGCGAACTGGCCGCAGAACCTCGAGTACAGCTACATGCTGGACCAGGCGAAGTTCGCCAACGACATGTTCACCTCGCTCAGGGCATCGGTTCTCACGGCCATCGCGCTGGTCGCCGTCGTGTGCGTCGCATTGCTGGGCATCCGCCCGGCGCTCATGATCGGGCTGGCCATTCCGGTCTCGTTCATGACCAGCTTCCTGCTGCTGCAGACAATGGGTATGACCATCAACATGATGATCATGTTCGGTCTCGTGCTCACCGTGGGCATGCTGGTCGACGGCGCGGTCGTGGTGGTGGAGTACGCAGAGCGCAAGATCGCCGAGGGCATGGATCGGCGGGAGGCGTTCATCCGGGCCGCCAAGCTGATGTTCTGGCCGATCATGGCCTCGACGGGCACCACGCTCGCTGCCTTCCTGCCGCTGCTTCTGTGGCCGGGTATCATCGGCAAGTTCATGAGCTACCTGCCGATCATGGTGATCGTCACCCTGATCGCCTCGTTCATCACCGCCATGATCTTCCTTCCGGCGGTGGGCGCCCTCATCGCCCGCAAGAAGGTGAGCGAGCAGGAACGCGAGTCGGCCCAGGCCCTGTCGGGCAGCGCCGACTTCGACCCCGGGAAGGTCAAGGGCGTTCTCGGCGCCTATGTCCGGATGCTCTCGGTGCTCGTGCGGCACCCCATCCTGACCCTGACCGCGGGATTCGGCCTGATCGCCACCATCTTCGTGGTGTTCGCCAACAACCCCACGGGTGTCGTCGCCTTCCCGCAGGTCGAGCCGGACTACGCGACCGTGGCCGTGACGAGCCGCGGCAACTACTCCCCGGTGCAGATCCGCGATCTGCTGGTCGAGGTGGAACGGGAAGTTCTCAAGGTCGACGGCATCGAGGACGTGGTCACCAACTTCGGCTCCACCGGCGCCGTCGCTTCTGTGCCTACCGACACGGTCGGCAACTTTCAGCTCGAGCTCGAACCATACGAGGACCGGCGCAAGGCCACGGAGATCTTCGCGGAAATCCGTCAGCGGACCGCGGACATTTCCGGTGTCGGCGTACAGCTTGTCGCGCAGGAGGAAGGCCCCCCGAGCGGCAAGGACGTGAACCTGCGCGTCGAGGCGGAGACCTATGCCGAACTCGAACCGGCCGTTGCCAAGATCCGCCAGTACATGGAAACCGGTCTCGGCGACATGATAGAGGTCTCCGACACCCGGCCCCTGCCCGGTATCGACTGGGAGATCACGATCGATCGTGAGCAGGCGGCCCAATACGGCATCGGCGTGCGCGAGCTCAGCCCGTATATCCAGCTCGTGACCAACGGTGTCGAGATCGGCAGCTACCGCCCTGACGACGCCACGGACGAGCTGGAAATCCGCGTGCGCCTGCCCGAGCAGGACCGCAGCTTCGAGTCCCTGGACCACCTCAAGGTGATCACGGAGAGCGGCCTGGTGCCGGTCTCCAACTTCGTCACCCGCAAGGCGGTGCCCAAGGTCGCCGATATCCAGCGCTGGAACTCGGCCTACTACATGGAGGTGGCGGGCAACGTCGCCCCGGATGCCGGCGTCTACCCGGCCGCCAAGGTCGAGAAGCTCAAGACGTGGATCGACGGACAGCAGTGGCCGGGCGACGTGGACTTCGTGTTCACGGGTGCCGACGAGCAGACGCAGGAGACGAACCAGTTCATGATGCAGGCGGGCCTGGGCGCCCTCTTCCTCATGTTCCTGATCCTGCTGACCCAGTTCAACAGCTTCTACCAGGTCTTCGTCACCCTCTCGACGGTCATCATGTCCACCGCCGGCGTGCTGCTGGGGATGATGATTACCGGCCAGCCGTTCTCGGCGATCATGACCGGTATCGGCATCGTGTCGCTGGCGGGTATCGTGGTGAACAACTCCATCGTTCTCATCGACACCTACAACCGGTTCCACCGGGAGCAGGGCGTCGCCCCCGTCAACGCGGTGATCATGACCGGCGCCCAGCGCCTGCGGCCGGTGATCATGACGACGGCCACCACGGTTCTGGGCCTGTTGCCCATGGCGATCGGTGTGAGCATCGACTTCTTCGCCCCTTCGGTCGAACTGAACGCACCCTCGGGTGCCTGGTGGACCTACCTGTCCACGGCGCTCGTCTCGGGTCTGACCTTCTCGACGCTGCTCACGCTGGTCATGGTGCCGGTGATGATCGTGGCGCCGGGCGTCATCTGGGCGAGCATCAAGCGGGTTAGCGGCGGCGTGGCCGGCTTCTTCCAGGGGCTCGGCCAGGTCGTCACCGGCCGGCGGCGTCAGCAGCCCGCACCCGATACCGGCGATGCCGCCATTCCGGCAGGCGTCGACAGCTCGAAACAGTACATCAGCGCCGACCAGACCGGCCTGGTGACCACAGAGCGCAACGGCGTGACCGTCGTCTCGCGGCAGGCCGCCGAGTAGGACGTTTTCAGAACGAAAGCTCTGAACACAATAACCTCCTCCCCGCACTGAAAACCCGCCCGGCACTGCCGCGGCGGGTTTCTTTTTTCAGGCCGTGGATCGAACGAGAAGCCGCTATTCCTTTATCTCCCTCCCCCTTGCGGGGCGGGATCGAGGGTGGGGGTATCGGCGCGTCCAGCGCCAATCAGGAAAATCCGAAGCTGCCAGGGGCACTTCGGCCCGCCGTGGGGGCGCTATTCCACCTCTTCGGGCACCCGCGTGTAATACCCCGCCGCCTCGGCGGTCGCGGTACGCAGCTGCTCCTCGGCCTCGGTCACCTCGCGCTGGCGGTTCCACATCTGGGCGTAGAGGCCGTCTGCCGCCAGCAAGTCGGGGTGCGTGCCGCGTTCGGCGATCCGGCCGTCCTGCAGAACGATGATCTCGTCGGCCTTTATGACCGTCGACAGGCGATGCGCGATCATCAGCGTGGTGCGGTCCTGGGAGACAGCATCGAGCGCCGCCTGGATGTCGCGTTCGGTCTGGGTATCGAGGGCGGAGGTGGCCTCGTCCAGAATGAGGATCGGCGGGCTCTTGAGAATGGTGCGCGCAATGGCGACGCGCTGCTTCTCGCCGCCCGAGAGCTTCAGGCCCCGCTCTCCGACCTGCGTCTGGTAGCCGTGCGGCAGGCCCTCGATGAACGCGCTGATCTGCGCCATGCGCGCGGCCTCGGCCACCTCCTCGTCGGTGGCGTCGGGCCGGCCATAGCGGATGTTGTAGGCTATGGTATCGTTGAACAGCACCGTGTCCTGCGGAACCATGCCGATGGCGGCGCGGAGCGACTCCTGCGTGACATCGCGCACGTCCTGCCCGTCCACCGTCACACGGCCGCCCGTCACGTCGTAAAAGCGATAGATGAGCCGCGAGATCGTCGACTTTCCGGCCCCCGAGGGTCCGACGACCGCGATGGTCCTGCCCGCAGGCACCTCGAAGTCGATGCCCTTGAGGATGGGCCGGTCGGCATCGTAGGAGAACTCCACATCCTCGAAGCGCAGAACGGGGCTTTGCGTCACCAGCGGCACGGCGTGCGGCGCATCCTGGATTTCCGGGTCCTTGTCCAGCAGGCCGAACATCTCCTCGATGTCGGCCAGGCTCTGGCGGATCTCGCGATAGACGAAGCCGATCATGTTCAGCGGACGATAGATCTGCATCATGAAGGTGTTCACCAGCACGAAATCGCCCGGCGACATCGAACCGTTCATCACCCCCCTCGCCGACATGATGCCGATCACCGTCATGCCGATCCAGAAGATCAGCCCCTGCCCGAAGTTGAGGAACCCCAGCGACGTCCAGATGCGGATGGCCGAGCTCTCATAGCGCGCCATCGAGTCGTCGAACCGGCCCGCCTCCAGCCCCTCGTTGCCGAAATACTTGACCGTCTCGAAATTCAACAGGCTGTCGATCGCCTTCGAGTTCGCGTCGGTGTCGCTCTCGTTCATGTCGCGGCGAATGGCGATGCGCCAGTTCGAGGCCTGGATGGTGAACCAGATATACAGGGCCACCGTGACGACCAGAACGCCGATGAACCAGGCCCCGAACATGAACGTGAAGACGGCGCCGACGATGACGAATTCGATCAGCACCGGCGCCGTGTTGAGCATCGTGAAGCGCACCACGGTCTCGATGCCCTTGATGCCGCGCTCGAGAATGCGGCTCAGCCCGCCGGTGCGCCGCTGCAGGTGATAGCGCAACGACAGGCGATGCAGGTGCGTGAACGTCTTGTAGGCGAGCCGGCGCACCGCATGCTGCCCCACCCCGGCGAACAGCACGTCGCGCAGCTGCTGGAAACCCGTATCCATGACGTTGGCGAGGCCATACGCCACCACGAGCAGGAGCGGGACCGCAAGCCCGAGCATCATCTGCGGATCGGCACTGGAGGCCGTATCGAGCGAGTCGATGATGGCCTTGTAGGCGAAGGGGACCAGCGTCGTCGCGACCTTGGCGAGCCCGAGCGCGCCGATTGCCAGAAGCACCCTGCGTTTCAGGTCCGGGCGGTCGTCGGGCCACATATAGACCCACAGATTGCGAACGGTGGAGACCAGCGAGCCCTCGTCGGCGCTCACTTTCGGCTTGTCGTCGGATGTGTCGGTCACTTTGTCAGATGCCTTCCGGTGCCGCCTCGCAGGCTGGCGAGGGTTCCAATGTCAGGCCGGAAAGATAGTCGTCATACGCCGTCTTGAGAGCGGCCAGCCGCTCCCGGCATATGGAGTAGCGATTGCGCGTGCCCGTGGCGTGCCGCTCCACCAGCCCCGCATCGAGCAGCACCTTGATGTGCTGGGATACGGTGGACTGCGCCAGCGGCAGGCTCTGGGTCACGTCCATGCAGCAGCACTGGGGATCGCACCTCTCCGCGAGAATACGCAGAATCTGCAGGCGCACCGGGTGTCCCAGTGCGCGCAGGGCAAGCGCCATCTCGTCTTCAGGTAATGCTGCATCTTTCATCGCCAAGTGACGATAAAAGAATTGACCGAACGGCGCAAGCGGACTCTGACGGCCAGGAACGGCGCGAGCCGCGGTCCCTACCCATCCGACGCGGCGGCGCTCTCCTCGTCCCCCGGCAGGTTGAACACCTGGCCGGGATAGATGAGGTCCGGATCGCGGATCTGGCTGCGATTGGCCTGGTAGATCGTGGTGTAGCGAATACCCTCGCCGTAGACACGCCGCGCAATGGTCCACAGGTTGTCACCCCGGCGGATGATCGCCTGACCCGAAGCGAAACGCTCGTCCTCGGGGTCGCCGACCTGAACCGCCGTCATGGTCGGAATATCGCCCTCCTGCGCGGAGGCCACGTCCGTCGACCCGGCACCCTCCCCGGTTTCGCCAGCGTCGCTGACGTCCGCGACGAACTCGGGCTCGGTACCGGCCGGCGTTTCCACCTCCGCCGTCATTTCCGGCTCGGTCATTTCGGACGGCTCGTTCGAGACACCCTGGTCCGCCATTGTGCCGGACTCGGGCGACGTGCCGGACGCAGCCTCGCTCTGCGTTTCTTCGGCGGCGGCATCCTCGGGAGCGGAGGCCGGTTCCTCGGCCGCGGCCACCTCGACCTCGGAGGAGGCAGGTTCCGCAGGCGCGTCCGTTGCCTCGGCAACGTTCTCGGCCGGTGCCGCGGCGGAAGCCGTTTCTTCCGCCTCCGCGGCCATCGCATCGCCGGAAGGCGCACTCTCGGCTGCGTCGGCGACAGCGGTAGGCTCATCCCCCGCCTCGGGCAAATCGATCTCGAAATTCACCGCGGCGCGGCCCGCCACGTCGGCGGTGCCCGGACGCAAAAGGTCCGCGCGCACACGCTGCGAAGGATCGTCGAGATAGTTGCGCTCGGTTTCGATCAGCCAGCGCCCGTCCTCGACCGTGGTGTCGCCGACATGCTCGCCAGCGACATAGAGCCGGATCGTCGCGCCCTCCGGCCCGCCACCGGCGAAGAAGTTGCGCTCACCGTCCACCTCGATCGCATCGATGCTGGGCGGCGGCAGCTGTTCCCGATCGGCGGTGTCGGTAGCGGGCGCCTCGGGCTCGGCCGTGGCCGCGGCATCGCCTTCGCTCGCGGTGGAGTCGGCGGGCTCGGCGGTTGCCTGTGTCCCGGCCGCATCGGCCACATCCACCGTTTCCTCGGTGTCGGCCGTTTCATCCTGTTCAACGGCAACGTCCGGCGCACTGGCGGCCAGATCGCCCCCGTCGGTCGCGCCGGCCGCCTGGTTGATGACCGCACTTGCATCCGCGGTCTGCATGGTATCGGGCGCACCGGAACTCTCTGCAGGGACAGCGGATTCCGCTTCGGCGACCTGCGTCTCCTCGTCCGGCGCAGCGGGAACCGTCCCGGATTCTGCCGCGGCCGTCTCCGTGCTTTCGCCCTCGGCACCGGAAGCGGCCTCATCGGACGCCACGAGCCCCTGGATCACATCGCTCGCCTCACCCGGCGTGCTGGCGACCACCAGCGGCTCGGTCGTACGGTCGTCCTGGATGACGACGACCACCGACTCTTCGGCCACCTGATCGTACTCCGGCACGCGCACGGTGATAGCGACGCCGCCCGGCTCCAGAGGCGTATCGGGCACGAAGGCCCAATCACCACTCGACCCTGTGGTCGTGGTGCCCAGCAATTGGTCATTGGCGTAGATTTCGACGGTCGCACCCGGCTCCGCGGCACCGGCGATCACCAGCGAACCGTCGGGTTCAGCGCGCACGAGGCCGAGCGTCGGCTGCGCCGGATCCTCGGGCTGAGGCGTCGCGGTCTGCGCGGGCTCGCTGGTCTCGGGCGCTGCGTCCTCCGCCACGTCGGCCGTCCGGGTCGGCTCGTCATCGGCAGGCTCTGCCGCCGTCTCGTTACCGGACGCATCGGCGCTTGCCTGCGATTGTTCCGTAGCGGCACCGGCCTCAGCCTGCCCCTCGTCGGTCGCATCGGCCTCGTCGGTCGTATCGGCCTCTTCCGCCTCTTCGCCCTCGGCACTGCTCCCGGCATCCGGCGGGGCGGCGGCGCTCTGCTGATCGCCCTCCTCTTCGGCAATCTCTGTCTCGGGCGTCACGGTCGCAGCCGTCTCGGAAGCGGCGGAATCTTCGTCCTCGGCCTCCGCCGTTTCCACCGGGGCGGAAACGGGCGCCGGCTGCTGCGCGACCAGCCCCATGTCGGCGAGCTGCTGACGCATACACGCGCCGAAGCCGTCATCGCTGCTCGCGCAGTTCAGGGCCGTAGGGCCAGCGGCGATAGCGCCGATGACGATGATCGTCGCAACGGCTGCGACGATGGTGACCCATACGGGTCGACGTGACGCGTTTTCTGCCAAGCGTGGCCTCCGTGCCAGCTAACGGGGAGACGGCGATTCTGGCACGCCAACAAATCAGTGCCGTCTGCCCCCACGAACCCCGGATTTCATTAACTTATAGGTGATCGACTCATACAGTGCCTCGAAACTGGCATCAATGATGTTTGCCGAAACCCCTATCGTATACCAGCGTTCCCCCGTTCCATCGCGGCTTTCGATGAGGACGCGCGTGATGGCGCTGGTGCCGCCATCGAGGATTCTCACCTTGAAATCGACCAATTCGAGATCGGCGATTCGATTCGAATACTTGCCCATATCCTTGCGCATGGCCAGATCGAGCGCGTTGACGGGGCCGTTCCCCTCCGCCACCGACATCAGCAATTCGTCCGCGACGCGCATCTTCACCACCGCCTCGCTGACGGTGACCAGTTCGCCGCGCGCGTTATGCCGGCGCTCGATGGACGTCCTGTAGCTCTCCACCTCGAAATACTCCGGCAGCGTGCCCAGGACGCTATGCGCCAGCACCACGAACGAGGCTTCCGCCCCGTCATACGAATACCCCCGTGCCTCGCGCTCCTTCACCTCGCGCAACAGCATGTCGAGCCTGGGATCGTCCTTCTCGACATGGATATTGTGCCGCGCCAGCGCGGTGAGGAGGTTCGACTTGCCCGCCTGCTGGGACACCATAACCGCCCGCTCGTTGCCCACCGTCTCCGGCGGCACGTGCTCGTAGCTGGCCGGGTCCTTCATCAGGGCGGAGGCGTGGATGCCCGCCTTGGTCGCGAAGGCCGAGGCGCCGACATAGGGCGATTGCGCCGCCGGTGCGCGGTTGAGCACGTCGTCGAACGCCCGCGAGATATGGGTGATATTGGCGAGCTGCTTCTTCGTCACGCCGACACTGAAATTGTCCGCATACGCCGGCTTGAGCATGAGCGTGGGGATGAGCGTGACGAGGTTTGCGTTGCCGCAGCGCTCGCCCACGCCGTTGAGCGTGCCCTGGATCTGCCGGGCGCCCGCCCGCACCGCCGCCAGCGAATTGGCGACCGCCTGCCCCGTATCGTCATGCGCATGAATGCCCAGCCGCTCGCCGGGGCACACCCCGGTCACCGCCGCCACCATCTCCTCGATCTCGGTGGGCAGCGTACCGCCATTGGTGTCGCACAGGACGATCCAGCGCGCGCCTGCCTCATAGGCTGCGCGCACCACGTCGAGGGCGTGATCGGGATTGGCCTTGTACCCGTCGAAGAAATGCTCGCAGTCGAGCATCGTCTCCTTGTCCCGGTCGACCGAGGCGGCGACGGAATCGCTGACCGACTTGAGATTTTCCTCGAGCGATATCCCCAGCGCCAGCGCGACCTGATGATCCCACGCCTTGGCGACGAAGCACGTCGCATCCGACTCGGCGTTGAGGATATCCTGCAGCCCCGGATCGTTGGCGACGGACCGCCCGGCCCGCTTGGTCATGCCGAAGGCGGTGAACGACGCCTTCTTGGTCCTTTTTTGCGAGAAAAACTCGGTATCCACCGGATTGGCGCCGGGATAACCGCCCTCGATGTAGTCGACACCCAGACTCTCCAGAAGCCGGGCCACCGAAATCTTCTCCTCCAGCGAGAACTCGATTCCGGCGGTCTGCGCGCCATCGCGCAGGGTGGTGTCGAACAGGTAGAGGCGCTCTTTCGGCATAATCATTACTCTCGCGGTGGCCAGGTTTCAGTATCGTTGTCGGGGTGTTGGAGGTTCTTTATGGATCCCGGCTCGATGCCGTTATAAGCGGCAACAGTTTCGAACCGCGGCACCGCCGCTAGATCGCGGAACCAACGGCATTCGCTTTCGATGCCGATCTGGCTCTTGAGTTCGCCAACATCGTCTGGGTGATCCAGCGATCCAATGGTCATGTCATGGGTTCCGCCGTCCAACCGCATGTAGAGCGGCGTTCCACACCGGTTGCAGAACCCCCGCCAGACGCCGGGCGAGGATTCGAACTCTGCCGGTTCGCCACGCGTGAAGGTCAGGTTCGGCGCGCTGAAAAACACCAGCCCGAAATTGCCACCCGCCTTCTGGCACATGCGGCAATGGCAGGCGCCGGCCTCGTCCAGCGGGCCATCCACCCGGTAGCGCACGGCCCCGCACTGGCATCCGCCTGAATGGGACTCCGTCATTTCCCCGTCTCCGGCCAGGTTTCCGTGTCATGATCGGGATGCTGATGGTTCGTTCGTCTGATGAAGGCCGCCGTCTCCGGCTCGTCTTCCTCGGTCGCCGGCGTGTCGGGCAGGCCGCCCAGCCCGTTGGCATAGCTCAGGCGGCTCTCGACGCCGTGCTGGTCGAGCGGCGGGAACGCTTCCGGATCGTCGAGCGAGCCGATGGAAACCGACATGTGCTTTCCATCACTGTGGCGGAATGTCAGCGGCGTGCCGCACCTGGCGCAGAACCCGCGCTCGGCCTGATCCGAGGAGTGGAACACAGCCAGCTCCCCGCGCGTGATCTCGAACGTCTCGAGCAGCCCGCCGACGAGCGGAGCATAGAACGCGCCGAACGCCTTCTGGCACATGCGGCAGTGACAGATATGCGCGCCGCCCGGCCGCTCGGTGAACCGGTAGCGCACCGCCCCGCACTGGCAGCCGCCGGCGAAAACCTCACTCATTGCGGGCCTCCTCCGGCTCCGGCCAGACATCGGTGTCGTGGTCCGGATGCTGGTTGGAGTGAATGCCCGCCATGAAGTCCAGCCATTCGTCGTCCGGGTCGTCCTTGACCGGCAGTCCGCTCAGGCCGTCGAAAAAGGGCAGCTTGTCGTTGAGATTGACCTGGATCGCCGGTGCGACGCGGGTCGGGTCGTCGAACGCACCGATGGCAAGCTCGAGCCCGTACTTGGTCTCGTACGCCAGCGGCGTGCCGCAATCGGCGCAGAAAGCACGCCGGGCCCTGTTCGAACTCTGGAACCACCTGGGCTCCCCGCGCGTCCAGTGCCCGTCATGCGAGGTGACGAGCGGGCCGAAAAAGCTGCCGAACGCCTTCTGGCACATGCGGCAGTGACAGATCGACGGGCGGCCCAGCAGCTTGGTGGCAAACCGCACCGCGCCGCACTGGCAACCGCCCGCAAGAGTCTCATTCTGGGCCATGAAATACCGCCTCTACATTGTTGCCGTCGGGATCGAGAACGAAGGCGCCGTAGTAGTTTTCGTGATACTGCGGGCGCGGCCCCGGCGCGCCGTTGTCGCGGCCGCCATTGGCCATCGCCGCCTCGTAGAAGGCATCGACTTCCGCCCGGTTCCGCGCGCTGAAGGCATAGTGCCGGCCGGGACCGGGATTCTCCGCTTCGCTCAGCCAGAAATCCGGCTTCTCCCGCCCATAACCGCCGACATTCGCACCGCCGGTATATTCCTTCGGCACCATCATCAACAGCGTCGCACCCAGCGGCGCCATCGCCGCGTCGTAGAACGCCTTGGATTTCTCCCAGTCCGACACCACTATTCCAGCATGATCGATCATGACTTCATCTCCCATTTTGTCCGGCGCTCGCCGGTATCGGGATCCTTGTAGTCCATGAGTTGGACATTCTTTGTCAGTAGGTCGGCGCGAATCCGGTCGGCCTTTTCAAAATCCTTGTCGGCGAGCGCTTGAAGGCGGTCTTCAATCAGGTCCTCGACATCCACATCGACATCCGCCGATTGCAGCAGGCTCGATTGCGGGAAGCCCAGGAGAGCCAGCGTCCCGGCCAGGCACGTCGCCGCATCTGCATTGCCGCGATTGGCGTTGCGGGCAACGGCGTCGAGCGCCACCGTCGCGCGGTGGAAATTGAGATCGTCCACCAGTTCGGCAAGCACGGATGACTCCACCCCCTCGTCCGCCGGCGCGTCGCCGGCCGCACGCTGCCAATCGCGCAGTTTCTGCTCCGCCTCCTCCAGCCGCTTCACCGAGAAATCGATCGGCTCCCGGTAGTGCGTCATCAGCATGGCGAGCCGCAGCACCTCGCCCGGCCATTTGCGCCCGCCGAAGGTATCGGTTTCCAGAAGGTCGCTAATGGTGACGAAGTTGCCCTCGGACTTGGACATCTTGCGGCCCTCGACCTGCAGATGCCCGTTGTGCATCCACACCTGCGCCATCCGGTCGGTGCCGTGCGCGCAGCACGACTGCGCCAGCTCGTTCTCGTGATGCGGAAAACTCAGGTCGATCCCGCCGGCATGGATGTCAAACACCTCGCCGAGGAACTTTTCGGCCATGGCGGAGCACTCGATGTGCCA
>CAZNHG010000019.1:0-2475 GCA_964572555.1 uncultured Devosiaceae bacterium
AGCGCCTGTGCATCGCGCGCGCCATCGCGGTGGGTCCCGAGGTGATCCTGATGGACGAGCCGTGCTCCGCGCTCGACCCGATCGCGACGGCCGTCATCGAGGAGCTCATCGACGAGTTGCGCGAGAACTACACCATCGTCATCGTCACCCACTCCATGCAGCAGGCCGCCCGCGTGAGCCAGAAGACGGCGTTCTTCCATCTCGGCCGGCTGATCGAGGAGGGACCGACCGACGACATCTTCACCAATCCGCACGATCAGAAGACGCAGGATTATATTACCGGCCGCATAGGCTAAGGAGAGGCTGCCATGCCGACGAGCGAACATATCGTTTCATCCTACGAGGAAGAGCTCACCGATCTCGCCCGCACGATTTCGGAGATGGGCGGCAGGGTCGAGGCGGCGCTCTCCGCGGCGGTAGACGCCCTGTTGCGCATCGACCACGAGGCCGCCCGCAAGGTGATCGCCGAGGACAAGGCGATCGACAACATGCAGTATGTGATCGACGAAACCGCTGTGAGCATGATTGCCCGGCGGCAGCCCATGGCGGGCGATCTGCGCATGATCGTCTCGGCCATCCACGTCGCCAACGATCTCGAACGCATCGGTGACATGGCCAAGGGCATTGGCCGCCGGACAGTGCAGATCGAGGGCAATCAGCTCTCGCCGCAGTTCTACAACGGCGTGCGGCACATGACCGACCAGATCCTGCGCCAGGTCAAGGGTGCGCTCGACTCCTTCACCAACCGCGACACCCAGGCGGCGATCGAGGTGTGCGAGCGCGACGATGAGGTCGACGCGCTGTACATGTCGCTGTTCCGCGAATTGCTCACCTACATGATGGAAGACCCGCGCAACATCACGCAGTGCACGCATCTCATCTTCGTGGGCAAGAATCTCGAGCGCACGGGTGACCACGCTACCAACATCGCCGAAGCCGCCTACTATATGGAGACCGGCAACAGCCTGCCCGCGGTTCTCGAGGAAATGCACGCCGGGAACGGCGAGAACGGCGACACCTGAGCACCGCGAACGGCAACTGAAATCGGGACCAGCATATCATGGCCGCGACCATTCTGATTGTTGAGGACGAGAACGACCTCGCCGTCATGCTCCGCTACAACCTCGAGGCGGAAGGCTTCGACGTACTGACGGCGATGAGCGGCGACGAGGCGGCCACGCTCATCCACGAGACCACACCCGATCTGATCATCCTGGATTGGATGTTGCCCGGCCTGTCGGGTATCGAGTTGTGCCGCCGTTGGCGGGCCCGCGAGGAAACCTCGCAAATCCCCATCATCATGCTCACCGCCCGCGGCGAGGAAGACGAACGCATTCGCGGCCTGTCGACCGGCGCGGACGACTACATGGTCAAGCCGTTTTCCATCCCCGAGCTTCTGGCCCGTGTGCAGGCGCTGCTGCGCCGCGCCAATCCCCAGCTCGTCGTCTCGGTGATGAAGGCGGGCGATCTCGAACTCGATCGCACCAATCACCGCGTGCGCCGCTCGGGCCGCGAAATCCATCTCGGGCCGACCGAATACCGCCTGCTCGAATATCTCATGCGCAATCCCGGCCGCGTCTACTCGCGCGAGCAGCTTCTCAACGGGGTCTGGGGCACGGACGTGTTCGTCGACGAGCGTACGGTCGACGTCCATGTCGGGCGCCTGCGTAAGGCCATCAATCGCGGCCGTGGCACGGTCGATCCCATCCGCACCGTGCGCGGCGCCGGCTATGCCTTCGACGAGCGGTTCTCGGCGACGGTCTGATCAGAAGATCCACGCGATCATCAGCCAGCACACGACGAAAAAGCCGGCGAAGCCGATCAGCATGAACTGCAGCTCGCCCAGAAGGCCGTCGCCCGAGGCGATGGCCATGACGATCAGCGTCACCAGCGTGATGATGAAAGCGATGATGGCGGCGGTACGCAGCCCGATCCCCGGTGCGACGGCGGCGGCGATGGTGGGGCCCGCGAAGAAGACGATCGTCCCCACGGCGATCGCCGTGACCGCCAGGATGCTCAGGAACAGGCCCAGCGACAGCTTTCTGTCGGAAATGTCCTCGGGCGTGGGCATCGGGACCTCCCGGACCCTCAGGTCAATTCGCGAACGCGCCCCGGATCGGGCATGCCTTTCGCCGTGATTTCCGGCCGGTCGCCGGCGGTGAACACCTCGACGTCGCCGGTCCCGAAGATGCGCTGGCCCAGCGTCTGGTTCACCCGCACCGAGCGGACCGAGGAGAGTTGAACCTCGGAGTGCGCCTTGTTGAGGATGCCGACCTCGTAGCGCAGTTCGGTGTCCGTGATGGTGAGCACCTCGGAGCGTGCCTTGATGAACCACCACAGCAGAATGAGGATTCCAAGGCCGAACGCGGCGATCAACAAGATACTGATGACAAAGCCCAGCGGATGATTGCGGAACATCGGCGGGCTGGCCTTGTACGCGACAGTTTCCATCATGCGCTCCGCGCTCGTGTGCAG
>CAZNHG010000019.1:2575-4214 GCA_964572555.1 uncultured Devosiaceae bacterium
TAGTTCTTCTTTCGGTCGAGAGTATGATAGGCGCGCCGCGCATGGAATTCGCAGTACGGCTTGCCCTCGAGCGAATGCTGCCCGCAGAAGTGGAACTCCGAGCTCAGCGGATCGCCGATCGGCCACTTGCAGGTGTCCTCGTTGAGCGAGAGAAGGCCGATGCGCTCGTCCTCGGGGATGTGGAGCTCCTGCTGGTCGCGGGCCGGGGCGGTGTAGGTCTCCGTCTCGGCGTCCTCCGACGGCTTGAGCGCGGTGGCGCCGACGACGGGCGCCGAGCCCATGCTGCGGCGCGCCTGTCTGGCGGTGGTCGCCGCCGCGCCGCCGCTCGCGCCGGACGAAGAGGCCGAGCCCGTCGACGTCCGGCGGGACGCCGGCCGGCTGGCCGGGCGCGGACGCGGGGTGGAGGTTGCGGGCTTGGCGCGGGCGCTCAGCTTGAGCCGGTGTACCTTGCCGATCACGGCATTGCGCGTCACACCCTGGCCGAGTTCGCCCGCGATCTGGCTCGCGCTCAACCCTTCCATCCAGAGTTTCTTCAAAAGTTCGACGCGCTCGTCAGTCCAGCTCATCGATCGCTCCTAGCCCCTTAAATCAAAACAGAGTCAGCTAACCGCTGCCTGAAACCATCCCGGCAGCCATCGACACTATCGCTCGTATGTTGAGTGGGTCCGCCCCACGAGATATCGTGTCCCCAACACCACCGATAATAAACGGGCGGCGGAATCGGGTGCAAGCGCCGCCCGCGACTTTCCCCCGAAAACGCGGGAAAAACCGGCGCGGCGTGACGGCACAGTCACGCCCCCCTGCCGGGCCGTGCAAAAGTTGACTTTTCCGGGGGGCGGGGGCATAAGACCGCACGTGAACGTGCCGCCCGACAGCGGCGCGTTTTTGGTTTGATGTGCCGAAAATGTCACGGCCATAGAGTTCACCGCCCCACGTCAAGGAAACGAGACCCGTCATGTCTGCGCTGTTTGGCACCTATGCCCGCTCCGATCTCGCCTTTGTGCGGGGCGAGGGCATGCGCCTTTTCACGGAAGCGGGCACCGCCTATCTCGATTTCAACTCCGGCATCGGCGTGAACGCCCTGGGGCATCATGACGATCACGTCGTGGCGGCGATGAAGGAACAGGCCGACAAGGTCTGGCATGTCTCCAACATCTTCACCATTCCCGAGGCCGAGCGCCTGGCGCGGCGGCTGGCCGACGCAACCTTCGCCGACGCGGTGTTCTTCACCAACTCGGGCACCGAGGCGATAGAGTGCGCGATCAAGACGGCGCGGCGCTACTTCTACGACAAGGGCGAGGCCGGCCGGAGCGATATCGTCGCCTTCACCGGCTCGTTCCACGGGCGCTCGCTCGGCGCGATCGCTGCGGGCGGAAATCCCTCCTATCTCGAAGGCTTCGGCACCCCGCTCCCCGGTTTCAAGCATACCGATCCGGGCGATCTCAAGGCGGTCGAGGCGCTGATCGATGCCAACACGGCCGCGATCCTGATCGAGCCGGTGCAGGGCGAAGGCGGCGTCAACGTGCCGCCGGCCGGTTACCTGCGCGCGCTGCGCGAGATCTGCGACCGCCACGACCTGCTGCTGATGCTCGACGAGGTCCAGACCGGTTGCGGCCGGACGGGCACGTTGTGGGCGTAC
>CAZNHG010000019.1:4224-6858 GCA_964572555.1 uncultured Devosiaceae bacterium
CGAAGGCGGCGTCAACGCCATGTCCGTCGAGTTCCTCAAAGGCCTGCGCGATCTGTGTGACACCCATGGCCTGCTGCTCATTCTCGACGAGATCCAGTGCGGCTACGGGCGTACCGGCAGGTTCTTCGCCCATGAATGGGCCGGCATTACGCCGGACATCATGGCCGTGGCCAAGGGTATCGGCAGCGGCTTTCCGCTGGGCGCGTGCCTCGCGACCGCCGGGGTCGCCCGGTCCATGGTGCCGGGCACGCACGGCTCCACCTATGGCGGCAATCCCATGGGCTGCGCCATCGGCAACGCCGTGCTCGATCGCGTGCTGGAGCCGGGCTTTCTCGAGCATGCCGACGAGATGGGCAAACTGCTCGCCTGGCACCTGCAGCAGATGGCCCAGCGCTTCCCCCGATACGTCGTCGAGACCCGCGGCAAGGGCCTGATCGCCGGACTCAAGATCACCCCGCCGGTTCGCGATTTCGTGGCACGTCTGCGCGAGCACAAGCTGCTGGCCGTCGCCGCGAGCGACAACGTCCTGCGTCTTCTGCCGCCGCTGATCGTCACCAAGGCCGAGATCGAAGAGGCCATGGACACGATCGCCGCGGCCTTCGAGGAACTCGACGCGGAATCCGCCGAAACCGCCGAGCGCGGCCAGGGCTAGCGCCCGCCGCTCCACGCACCTTTTCAAGGACAGCCAAGATGACCAGTCCCGCCAATGGGCAGCCCCGGCATTTCCTCAGTCTCGATGATTTTTCGCGCGACGAGCTGCGCCGCATCCTCGATCTGGCGCACGATCTGAAAGCGCGTCTCGCCGCAGGCGAACGGCCGCCGCTCCTGAAGGACAAGGTCCTCGCCATGATCTTCGAGCGCGAGTCCACCCGCACGCGCGTCTCGTTCGACGTCGGCATGCGCCAGCTCGGCGGCCAGACCATGATGCTCACCGGCGCCGAGATGCAGCTCAGCCGCGAGGAGACCCTCAGCGACACCGCCCGCGTCATGTCGCGCTATGTCGACGCCATCATGATCCGCGTGCTCAGCCATGACGATCTGCTGGAGTTGGCGGGCGCCGCGACGATCCCCGTCATCAACGGGCTCACCCGTGTCTCGCATCCCTGCCAGATCATGGCCGACGTGATGACCTACGAGGAGCATCGCGGCTCGATAGAGGGCAAGAAGGTCGCCTGGGTCGGGGACAGCAACAACGTGCTCGCCTCTTGGGTGCACGCCGCCAGCATCTTCGGTGCCACGCTCGATATCGCCGTTCCCGCCGCCTACGCGCCCGACCAGGGCCTCATGGCCGACATCAGGGCCGCGGGGAGCGCCGTGACCCTCACCGACGATCCGCAGGCCGCGGTGGACGGGGCGAACCTCGTCATCACCGACACATGGGTGTCGATGGGCGACACCGACGCCAAGGAACGCCGCAAGACCCTTGCGCCCTACCGCGTGGATACCCACCTGATGGATCGCGCCGCGCCCGATGCCCTGTTCATGCACTGCCTGCCGGCCCACCGGGGCGACGAAGTGACCGATGCGGTCATTGACGGGGCGCACTCCGTGGTCTTCGATGAAGCCGAAAACCGCCTGCACGCCCAAAAGGCGATCCTGTGCTGGGCCTTCGGCATAGAGGAGGTCTGATGTCAGACAACCTGCTGGAACAGTTCGGGCTCGACCGGCCCGAGAGCGGCGATGATGTCGTCGTGCCCTTCACCCTCGACAATCTGGATTGCCGGGGACGCTCCGTGCGGCTGGGCGAGTCCATCGACAACATCCTGATGCGCCACGAGTATCCCGCACCGGTCGCCCGCCTGCTGGGCGAGGCGGTGGTGCTCACCACGCTCATCGGCTCCTCGCTCAAGTTCGAGGGCAAGTTCATCCTGCAGACCCAGACCGACGGTCCGGTGAACATGATGGTCGTCGATTTCGACGCGCCCGACGGTCTGCGCGGCTATGCGCGCTTCGACCATGATGCGCTGGTCAAGGCCTCCGAACAGGGTAAGACCGCGCCGGGCGAGCTGCTCGGGCAGGGGCATCTGGCGATGACCGTCGATCAGGGCCCGCACATGGAACGCTACCAGGGCATCGTCGCGCTCGAGGGTGAATCGCTCGAGGACGTGGCGCATAACTACTTCATGCAGTCCGAGCAGATCCCCACGCTCGTGCGCCTTGCCGTGGCCGAACACACCACGCGCGGCGACAGCCGGGCCCGCTGGCGCGCCGGCGGCCTGCTCGTCCAGCACCTGCCGCGCTCCGAAAAGCCGTCCATGGCGGACCTGCCGGGCAATGGCGACTTCGAGGACGAGCAGATGGCGGACCCGAACTACGTCGAGGACAACAGCTGGACCGAGGCCAAGTCGCTTCTGGGCACCGCGACGGACGCCGAGATCGTCGATCCCGAACTCTCGCCCGAGCGCCTGCTGTTCCGGCTCTATCACGAAACCGGCGTGCGTGTTTTCAAGCCCGACCACATGGAAGAGCGCTGCTCGTGCTCGCCTGAAAAGATCGAGGCCATGCTGCAGAACAATTTCTCCGCCGAGGAACGTGCGGACATGGCGGTGGACGGCGAGATCGAGGTGAAGTGCGAGTTCTGCTCGACGGCCTATCACTTCAATCCGTACCAGTTCGACTCCGACGAGTGACCGG
>CAZNHG010000019.1:6958-21592 GCA_964572555.1 uncultured Devosiaceae bacterium
GCCGCGTAGCTTCTGCCCGACGCTGATTGTTTTGATAATTCAGGGGCGACCGCGTGGAACAATCGCGCCGGGCATACGACCAGTTCGAGGCAGAGGCGCAGGCACCCGCTGCATCGACGGAGAAGCACCCCCGCATATCGCCTTTCGGTATCCTCATGCGGTTCCTCGTGGCGGCCGGCATCGTCGCCGCCGCCGGCTGGGGTGTCTCCGCCATGCTCGCCTCGCGTCCCGAGCCGGTCCAGCGCCAGCCTCGCGAGCGGACCTTCACCGTCTCGGTGATGCCCGCCAACACCGACACCTACCAGGTCGATTTCGAGTCCTTCGGCGAGGTCGTGGCCTCGCGCACCGTCGAAATCCGCCCCGAAGTGGCCGGCGAAGTGACCGCGGTCTCGGAGAACCTCGAGGCCGGCAGCACCGTCGAGCGCGGCGAACAGATCGCCAGGATCGATTCCTACGACTACGACATGGCCGTCTCCGAGGCGGAGGACACACTGGCCGACGCCAGGCTTTCGCTGTCCGAGGCCCGGCAGGCCCTGCAGTTGCAGCAAGGCCAGCTCGAGGCGGCGAGAAAATCGCTCCAGGTCGCGCAGAACGATCTGCAGCGTGCCCGGACGCTGAACGAGCAGGGCAGCCTGACCGGCCAGGAGGTCGAGAACCGCGAGCTCACGGTCTCGGAACGTCGGCAGGCCGTGAACGAGGCCGAGAACGCCGTTTTCACCCAAAAGGCCGCCATCGAACGCCAGCAGGCCGCGGTCGACGGCGCGCAGCGCACGCTCGAGCACGCGCAGCGCGACCTCGCCAACACCTCGATCACTGCGCCCTTCACCGGCGTGGTGACTTCCCGGAGCATCTCGCTGGGCTCGCGCATTTCCGCCAGCGAGTCCGTGGCGAGCCTTTACGATCCCGATACGCTCGACGTGCAGTTCACCGTCTCCGACCAGCAGTACGGCAAGCTCGTCGCCGACGGGCTGATGGGCCGCGAGGTCACGGTGACCTGGGATGTCGACGGCAACCCCGTCACCGTGAGCGGCGCGGTCACGCGCACCGCCGCCGAGGTGGACAGCACGACGGGCGGCGTGACGCTCTATGCGCGCCTGACCGGCGACAATGCGCAACGCCTGCGGCCCGGCACCTTCGTCGAGGTCGGCGTCGCCGGCCCGGCCTATCCCGATACCCTGCGCGTGCCCGAAAGCGCGGTCTATGAAAGCGACCACATCTACACCATGCGCGAGGGGCGGATGGCCCGGATCGATGCAACCATCATGGCGCGCGAGAACGACCGGCTGATCATCGCCGCCGACGTGCCCGAGGGTGAGCCGGTTATCACTACGCGCCTCTCCCAGGCCGGCGAGGGCGTCGCGGTTCGGCTCGAAAGCGCCGGGAACGAAGCCGGTTCCGCCCGTCGCGGCGAAGGCGGAGGCGAACCCGATAGCGCCGGTTCGCCCGAAGAGCCCAACGGCGAACGGCCCGCACCGCAGGAAGGCGACAGCAACGCCGGCGGTGAACGGGCCGGAGGCTGATCATGCGTCCCGCTCCCGGCCGCTCGGCCGGAATTCTCAATCTCTTCGTCAGGCACCGCAACGCGGCCAACCTGCTCATGATCCTCCTGATCATGTTCGGGGCCTGGGGAACGATGAACCTCAACCGCCAGCTCATGCCGAACACCCAGACCAAGTCGGTCGAGATCGACGTGAGTTGGGATGGCGCGAGCGCCGAGGACGTCGAGCAGAATATCCTGATCCTGATGGAGCCCGCGGTCCGCTATATCGACGGCGTGATCTCGATGTCCGGCCGCGCCCGCGAGGGCAGCGGCAGCATCGATCTCGAGTTCGCCCGTGACACCGACATGCAGGAAGCCGAGCGCGCCGTGCAGGAGGCGGTGGACTCCGTCTCCAACCTGCCCGAAGAGGCGAGCGAACCCGTCGTCGGCACGTGGACTTTCTTCGATCCCATCGCCTCCATCGGCATTTCCGGACCGTTCCCCGAAAGTGCCCTGCGCCGCTACGCCCGCGAAATCCGCGACGGATTGCTTGCCAAGGGCGTCGACAGGATCGAGTTCACCGGCTACCGCGACCGCGAGATCGTCGTCGAGGTGGACCGGGGCAAGATGCGCCAGCTCGGCATGACCCTGTCGGACCTGTCCGGCGCTCTCACGCCCAATCTTTCGGACGAGCCCGCCGGCGCGCTGACGGGCGACTACGATGCCCAGGTGCGCGCTGCGGCCAACGATGTGAGTGCAAGCGACATCGCCGGAACGGCCGTGGACGAATCCGATCGGCCCGGCGCGCTGACCTTCGGCGATATCGGCACAGTGACCGAGGGCTTCGACGAAGACCAGTCGCTGGGCTACATGCGCGGCGAGCCCGCCATCAAGCTCGAGGTCTCGCGCTCGGCCAGCGCCGATACGGTGACCAGCTACGACAAGGTACGCGAGTACGTCGCCGAGATCGCGCCGACCCTGCCGCCCTCGCTCGATATCAAGGTGTTCGACGCCGCCGCCGAGCAGGTGGTCGAACGGCTCGGGCTCCTGGTCACCAACGGCCTGACGGGCCTGGTCCTCGTGCTGTTCGTGCTGTTCCTGTTCCTCGACGGCCGCATTGCGTTCTGGGTGGCGATGGGCATTCCCGTCTCGCTGCTCTCCACCCTCGGGATCATGTTTCTGATGGGCCAGTCCATCAACATGATCTCCATGTTCGCGCTGATGATGACGCTCGGCATTATCGTGGACGACGCCATCGTCGTGGGCGAACACACCGCCACGCGATACGCACTCGGGGACTCACGGGCCGGCGCGGCGATTGCGGGCGCCGGGCGCATGGCCGCCCCGGTGATCGCGGCCTCCTTGACCACCATGGCCGCCTTCCTGCCGATCCTGGTGGTCGGCGACGTGGTCGGCCAGATCATGGCGACCCTGCCCACCGTGGTCGCCGCGGTGCTGCTGGCGAGCCTTGTCGAGTGCTTCTTCATCCTGCCCGGCCACCTCGCGCATGCCCTGCCGAAGGAGCGCAAGCGGCCGGGCCGCTTCCGGCGTACGTTCGATGCCGGGTTCGGCTATTTTCGCGAGACTGTCTTCGGCCGCCTCGTCGATCTAGCCTATCGCTGGCGCTACGCCACGACGGCCATCGCGGTGGCGATCTCGCTGCTCGGGGGCGGATTGTTGATGTCCGGCAAGCTCGACTTCGAGTTCTTCCCCACGGCCGAGGGCGAGAGCTTCAACATTTCCGCCCGGTTCCAGGCGGGCATTCCCCAGCAAGAGATGACCGCCGCCATCCAGCAGATCGAGCAGGCGGTCGCCGGCGTCGAGACGGAGTTGACGCCCCCGGGCGAGACCCTGATCAACACCACCTATGCCAGCCTCGAACGCGAGGAGGGAAGCGTCGATTTCGACGTCTACCTCACCCCCAGCGAGGAGCGTACCGTACGCACGGACGCTGTCACGGACGCCCTGCGCGAGCGCCTGCCCACCATCGCCGGCGTCGAGCGCATCGGCATCCGCCAATACCGCGGCGGCCCGCCGGGACGCGCTATCGATGTCGAGTTCTCCGGCATCGATGCCGAAACGCTCAAGCAGGCCTCGGAGGACCTGCAGGACGTGCTCGAGGGCTTCGACGGGGTGACATCGGTTTCCGACACGCTGTTCTACGCCAATCCCGAAGTCGTCATGTCGCTCAACGGCCGCGGTACCGCGCTGGGGTTCACCTTGCAGAACATCGGCCAGCAGGTGCGGGCCGCTTTCCAGGGCACAGAGGTGGCCACCGTCGTCTCCGACGAGGACGAGGTAACGATCCGGCTCGAGCAGGACACCAGGGAAGAGGGATCGGCAGCCCTGCGCAACATGTGGGTCCGCGCGCCGTCGGGTACCTATGTACCGCTCTCCTCGATCGTGTCCTTCTCGGAGGAACAGAACCTCGCCTTCATCCTGCGCGACGAGGGCAAGTCGACCATCCACGTGCGCGCAGACGTGGAGGAGGGCACCGAGTTCTCCGAGGTGCTTCAGCGCCTCGAGACGGAATACCTGCCCGACATCGTGGCGCGCCACGACGTGACGTACAGCTTCGGCGGCCGGCAGGCCGAGCAGAACGCGGCCTTCGCCGATCTCGGGGTGGGTGCAGCCTTCGCCGTCGGGCTGATGTACGTGATCATCGCCTGGATCTTCGCCTCCTACTTCGCCCCGCTCGTGGTGATGCTGGTCATCCCGTTCGGCCTCGCCGGCGCGGTCTGGGGGCACTTCATCATGGGGTACGACCTCACCCTCATCTCCCTGATGGGCATGCTGGGCCTGTCCGGCATCCTCGTGAACGACTCCATCGTGCTCATCACGCGCATGCAGGAGCGCATGAATGACGGGGAAGGCTTGCGCCTTGCCGCAACCGGCGCAGCCCGCGACCGCCTGCGCGCCGTGCTCCTCACATCGCTGACGACCATCGGCGGGCTCACCCCGCTCTTGTTCGAACGCAGCCTGCAGGCGCAGTTCCTCATCCCCATGGCGATCACCATCGTTTTCGGGCTGGGGCTGGCGACCCTGCTGGTCCTGTTCTTGGTACCCTCCTTCCTCGGCATCGGGGCCGACATCGCGGCAGTCCTGCGCTGGCTGTTCCTCACCCCGCAGCGCCGCTCCTTCCCCGACATCCTGGCTGGCGACCACCACGAACGCCCACGCCCGTCCCCCGCCGAGTAGGGCGCGAACCGTTCCACACACCACGCAGGCCTGAGCTAAGCCGAGGCGGCGGATTACCCCCGCCAGAACCGCGGCGAAAACAGCACCAGCACCACCAGGATCTCCAGCCGCCCGACGAGCATCCCCACGGTGAGAATCCATTTCGAGATATCCGGCAGGCTTGAAAAGTTGCCGCTGGGGCCGATGGTCTCGCCGAGCCCGGGGCCGACATTGGAGATGGCGGTTGCCGCGCCCGACAGGGCTGTGACGGGGTCGAGTCCGGTCAGGGAGAGGCAGAACGACAGGATGATGAAACTGAGGAAATACAGGAACACGAAGGTCTGGACGGATGTCGAGACGTCGTCGGGCAATGGGCGGCCGCTGTGGCGTTTCACGTAGACGATGTTCGGAAAGATGATCTGGCGCACGTGCTGGGCGAGATCGCGCGCGAGCACCTGAAAGCGGAAGACCTTGATGCCGCACGAAGTCGATCCCGTACACCCGCCGATGAAGGTGATCACGAAAAACGTGCTCACTGCGAACGGCCCCCACGCGCCATAGTCCACCGTGGCATAGCCTGTCCCCGACATCACCGAGACCACCGAGAAAAGGGCATGCCGGAACGCCTCCTCGCCGTGATAGAGTTCGATCCGCGTTTGCAGCCAGGCCATCATCAGCGAGACACCGAGGATCAGGATCAAAAAGGCGCGTACCTGCGAATCCGTGACGAGCCGCTTCCATTGCCCGCCTCTCAGGGCCGCGAGATAGAGTGCGAAGGGCAGCGCCCCGAGGATCATGAAGGTGACGGCGATATAGTCGATGGCTGCCGAATGATAGGATTCGATCGAGCCGTCGCGCGTCGAGAAACCGCCCGTCGCCACGGTCGTCATCGAATGCACGATGGCGTCGAACGGTGTCATGCCGAACAGCCAGTAGAAGAACGCGCACCCGGCGGTCAGCCCGCAATAGACGGTGATCATGCCGCTTGCGATCGCGGCGGCGCGCGGCAGGATCTTGTCGGGCGTCTCGAAGGCCTCGGCGCGGAACATCTGCATGCCGCCGACCTGCAGCATGGGCAGCACCGCGATGGCCATGACCACGATCCCGAGCCCGCCGAACCACTGCAACAGGCCACGCCACAGCAGGATCCCCGGCGGGGACGCGTCGAGCCCGGTCATCACAGTGGCGCCGGTTGTGGTGATGCCCGACATCGCCTCGAACACGGCGTCGGTAAAGCTCAGTCCAGGCTCGGACCAGTAGAACGGAAGCGCCCCGAAAAGCGTCAGAACGATCCAGATCAGGGTGGTGAGCAGAAATGCCTGGCGCAGGTTGAGCGCTTGGATACTGCCGGTCGATGTGATCCACAGTCCCGCGCCGCACAAAGTTGTGATGACCGAGGCGGCGAGGAAAACGCGCCAGTCCCGGTTGCCCACCATGGCGTCCGCGATGGCCGGAAGCAGCATGGACAGGCCGATTATGGCCGTCAGCGCGCCGATGATTGTCCAGATCGGTCTGAGTTCCATGCCCCTCGGTCCCGGCGCACCGGCGCTTCAGGCTGGACAATGAATCATTGATCGCGCCGGGGGCAAGTGCAAAATCGCGCGCACCCCGCCACTTGTGTGAAGGTATCCGTGATGCTCGACGCCGCCATGCGCAAAATCATCGACCCGCCGCTCGACCGGGTGGGCCGGGTGTTGGCGAGGGTGGGCATTTCCGCCAACGCGATGACGCTTGTCGGGCTCGGCCTGGGTCTTGCGGCCGCGGTGTGCATCGCCGCGGGCTGGTTCGTGCCAGGGCTCGTGCTGATCGTGGTCTCGCGGATCGCGGACGGGCTCGACGGCGCCGTCGCCCGGGCGACGGAGAGGACGGACTTCGGCGGCTATCTAGATATCTGCGCCGATTTCCTGTTCTACGGGGCCGTTCCCTTCGCCTTCGTGCTGGTCGCCCCCGCCGCGAACGCGGTGGTCGGCGCCTTCGTGCTGCTGTCGTTCTACTACAACGGCACGACGTTTCTCGGCTACGCGGTGCTCGCGGAAAAGCACGACATGGAAACGCGGGCGCAGGGTATCAAGTCGCTCTATTTCGCCGAAGGACTGCTCGAGGGCACGGAGACGATCGCGTTCTTCATCGTTCTCACCATCTGGCCCGCGAGCTTTCCCGTCCTCGGCGCGACATTTGCGCTCTTGTGCTTTGTCACCGGGACCAGCCGGCTGCTCATGGCCTACCGGCTGTTCATGACGGCGCCCTCAGATCCGGTCCAGTCCGAATGACAGGTCGGCGATGAGGTCGTCCGTGTCCTCGAGCCCGATGGACAGCCTCAAGAGCGACCGCGTGATCCCCGCCTCCTCGCGCACCTCGTCCGGCAGGCGCTGATGCGTTGTCGTCGCCGGATGCGAGACGATCGACTTGGCGTCGCCCAGGTTGTTCGAGGTGACGAAGATCCCCAGCGAATCGGCGACGGTGAACGCCTGCTCCTGCCCGCTCTCGACTTCCAGCGCGACGAGGGTGGACCCCGCCTTCATCTGGCGCTGCGCCAGCTCGTAC
Source organism: uncultured Devosiaceae bacterium (assembly GCA_964572555.1). Lineage (GTDB taxonomy): Bacteria > Pseudomonadota > Alphaproteobacteria > Rhizobiales > Devosiaceae > CAZNHG01. The sequence goes on from CAZNHG010000019.1 coordinate 14,160, forward strand.
TGCGGATGCGAGGGGTGCCCCGGATACATGACCCGTTTGACCTTCGGGTGATCGGCGAGGAATTCCGCGATCCGGCCGGCGCTCTCGGTCATCTGGCGAACCCGCAGGTCGAGCGTTTCCAGCCCCTTGAGCATCACCCAGGCGTTGAACGGACTCATCGAGGGCCCCGTCTGGCGGATGATGGTGTGAATGTCGGCGCTGATCAGCTCCTCCGGCCCCAGGATCACCCCGCCGAGCGCGCGGCCCTGCCCGTCGATATGCTTGGTCGCCGAATAGACCACGAGATCGGCACCGAGCTCGAGCGGCTTTTGCCACACCGGCGTGGCGAACACGTTGTCGACGACCAGCAGCGCCCCGTGCGCATGCGCGATCTCCGCGACCGCGGCGATGTCGACAAGGTCGAGCGTGGGGTTGGTCGGGGTTTCGAGGAAGACGAGCTTGGTGTTGTCCCGCATGGCGGCGGCGAAGTTCGCCGGGTTGCCTCCATCCACCAGCGTCGACTCCACGCCCCAGCGCGGCAGGTAGTCCTCGACCACGAACCGGCAGCCACCGAACAGCGCGCGCGACGCGACGACGTGATCGCCCGCCCGCACCTGCGCCATCAGCGCGGTGGTGACCGCCGCCATGCCCGAGGCCGTGCCGCGCGCCGCTTCCGCGCCCTCGAGAAGCGCCATGCGCTCTTGAAACATCTGCACGGTGGGGTTGGAGAAGCGCGAATAGATGTGCCCCGGCTCCTCGCCCTTGAACCGCGCCATGGCCGACGCGGAGTCGGCGTAAACGAAGCCCGAGTTCATGTAGATCGCCTCGGAAGTCTCGCCGTTGTGGCTGCGGTCGATGCCGCCCTGGATCAACTGGGTCTGCGGCGAACGGTTCTTCGGATCGCTGAGGGGATTGGAGTCGCGGGACATGGGAAACAATCCTTTCAAACAAAAAACGCCGGCGCATGGCGGCCGGCGAAACGGTCGTTTAGCAATCTTGTTTTAGGTGGCTTGCAATCTGACCGGCCAAATCACCACCGGATCGGTTTGCCGGCCCGAACGGGGTTTTCCCCGGCCAATCGATCCACGGCGGGTTTTACGGCCATTTCGGCCTTGGCGTCAATGCGCCCGGTTGCTATCGAAAGCACCGACGGTCTGCAGCGGCCGGAAAGGGGCGCGAGCGCATGGGCGACACCATGACCGACGACGACAACGGGCCGCAGGGCATCTTTCCCGCGCGCATGATCGAGGAACTGGTGGCGAGCGGCGCCGTCACGCCGCAGCGCCGTCTCGACGACGATCAGGTTCAGCCCGCCAGCCTCGACCTGCGCCTGGGCGACACCGCCTTCCGCGTGCGCGCCAGCTTCCTGCCCGGACCCGCCCACACCGTCGCGGAGCGCATCGCCGCGCTCAAGCTGCACGAGATCGATCTCAAGGGCGGGGCCGTGCTCGAACGCGGATGCGTCTACATCGTGCCGTTGCTCGAAAGCCTGAGCCTGCCCGGCGACGTCAGCGCGGCGGCCAACCCCAAGAGTTCGACGGGCCGGCTCGACGTGTTCACGCGCGTTATCGGCGACAATGCCCGCGGCTTCGACACGCTGCCCGCCGGCTATGACGGGCCGTTGTATCTCGAGATCAGCCCGCGCACCTTCCCGGTCCTCGTGCGCACCGGCTCGCGCCTGTCACAGATGCGTTTCCGGCGCGGCGTGACGCGGCTGAGCGTTGACGCGCACAAGGCGCTGCACGCCAGCGAGACACTGGTGTTCGATCCCAACATGGACGTCGGGGAGGGCGTAGCCCTGTCCATCGACCTCAAGGGCGACGGCCGCGAGGGGCTGATCGGCTACCGCTCCAAGCGGCACACCGCGGTGGTCGATGTCGACAAAAAGGATGCGCTCGATGTTCTCGACTTTTGGGATCCCCTGATCAATCGCGGCGACGGCGAACTGATCCTTGATCCCGACGAGTTCTACATTCTCGTCAGCCGCGAAAGCGTGCAGGTGCCCCCCGACTACGCCGCCGAAATGGTCCCCTTCGACCCCCTCGTCGGCGAATTCCGCGTGCACTACGCCGGCTTCTTCGATCCCGGCTTCGGCCATGCCGCCGCGGGCGGCAGCGGCAGCCGGGCCGTATTGGAAGTGCGCAGCCGCGAGGTGCCGTTCCTGCTCGGCCATGGCCAGACCATCGGCCGGCTCCTCTACGAAAGCATGGCCGAACGCCCCGACCGCCTCTACGGCACGGCGCTGGGCTCGAACTACCAGGCCCAGAGCTTGAAGCTGTCGAAACATTTCAAGGCGCCTGCGACGGGAAGGTAGAACAATTGTCGAGTGGCCCGGACAAGAGGATGTCCACGAAACTCGGGGCCATTCAGAGTGAAGAGCCTTCTAAAGCTGGGCCGACCTTTACGCCGAGCATGTTACCGTCTTGACGAGCCCGCCTCTTTAAAGCAGATATGACGGCATGAAGCGGGTGTAGCTCAATGGCAGAGCAGAAGCTTCCCAAGCTTACGACGAGGGTTCGATTCCCTTCACCCGCTCCATTTCTCCTCACAACACGCCATTCCGGTAGCCGCCGAAAGTGCCTGATGTGTAGGGGTTTGAGCCCCTGGTCGCGCTTGGTCTGATGGCAGGCATCTACAATGGCGCGATGCACGGTGGCGCCATACCGTCGGTGTTGCTGCGCATCCCCCGGCACTGTAGCAGCCTTGCCTGGCCCTGTTCGCTGGGGCAGGCTGCTTTTTTTGCGTCTTCTGATTCCGGTATTTCAAATGACCTGCCTGATATCCGTCGAAGACGCTGAAAAGCGCTTCAGACAACACAAGCGCTTTCCCGGCGTGCTCGGCGCCGTCCGCTCGCTGTTCACCTCCGGATTCACGGAAGTGAAGGCGGTCGACGGCGTTTCGTTTGCGATCGACCAGGGTGAGGCGGTCGGCTATCTCGGTCCCAATGGTGCCGGCAAGTCGACGATGATCAAGATGATGACCGGCATCATCGTGCCGACGGCGGGGCAGGTTCGCGTGCTCGGCCGGATCCCCCATGAGGATCGTTTGCGAAATGCGCGGGAGATCGGTGCCGTCTTCGGTCAGCGCAGCCAGTTGTGGTGGGATCTTCCGGTCCTCGATTCCTTCGACCTGCATCGGCGCATCTACGGCATCCCCGAGGATCGCTTTCGCGAAAACCTTGCCCGTTTCAGCGAAATGCTCGGACTGGAGCCGTTCATCGACCGTGCCGTGCGGCAGCTCAGCCTCGGCCAGCGCATGCGTTGCGAGATCGTGATGGCCTTTCTGCACGATCCACGCATTGTTTTCCTCGATGAACCGACCATCGGGCTGGACGTTGTCGCCAAGGACGCCGTCAGGAAGTTCCTCGCCGAGGTCAATCGTGAGCGCGACGTGACATTGATCCTCACCACGCACGACCTGCAGGACATCGAGCAGGTCTGCCCGCGCCTGATCATGGTGGATGATGGCAAGCTCCTGTTCGATGGTCCGCTTGCCGACTTGCGCAAGGCCCTCGGCACGCGCCGGCGTCTGCGGCTCGAGTTCACTCGGGATATCCCCGGATTGACGCTCACCGGTGCACGCCTGGTCGAAGATGACGGCCCGGTCAAGCACTTTGTAGTCGAGCGGGAAGACATCTCGCTTGTCGATATCCTCGCCGAGATTCCCCATGGCTTCGGGCTCACCGACGTCAAGATGGAAGAGCCCGATATCGAGGAGGTGATCCGTACCTTCTACCTCGACAAGCCCGTGGTGGTGGCCAGGGGAGCAGCGCAATGACGTATACGGCCTTTGCGCTCTCGGGCTTTCAGACCGCTTTTGCCTATCGCGCTCAGGTCTGGGCCGGGCTGCTGGGCCAGGCGATTACAATGCTGGCCTTCGTTGCCATCTGGACGTCGGTTTATGGCGGTGCGCGAAGTGTCGAAGGTGTCACGCTTTCCGAGATGATCACCTACGCTGTCCTGGCGACGCCTATCCTCACGGCATGGAGATGGCGCCAGATGTTGGCACGCGTGGACATCGATATCCGCAGCGGCGACATCGCGGTGCTGCTTCTCAAGCCGATCCGTTATCCCCTCATGCTGTTCGCCCAGGCCTCGGGCACTCTCTGTTTCGAGCTGCTGATGGTCGGGCTTCCGGTGACGCTGCTGATCGCGTTGCTCTACGGGCTCGTGCCGCCCGCCAGCCTGTTTCATGGCCTGATGTTTCTGGGCTACTTCGTGATGTCCTTCGCCATCATGTTTCTGATTGCAGCGATCGGCGCCTTGATCGCTTTCTGGTTCCATCGCGCCGAGTCATTGGAATACCTTATCGTTTCGCTGTTAGGCCTGCTCTCTGGGCAATTTGTGCCGTTGTGGTTCTTCCCCTACGGCCTGGGCGTGATCGTCGCCTATCTGCCCTTCGCCTGGATCAGCTTCCATCCTTGCGCGGTCTATCTGGGCAAGTACGGCGTCACGGAGACGCTCGTAACCTTCGGTATCGGATTGGGTTGGGTCGTCCTGCTTGCCGGGCTCGTTGCACTCCTGTGGCGCCACACCACGCATCGCGTGACCGCCCAGGGAGGCTAGCATCATGCGCGCGCTCGCGATCTGCCTCCACCTGGTGCGGCTCGAGGTCAAGACAGGCACGGAATACCGGGGCGCCTTCATCGTTCATGCGATAGCGATGTTCCTGAACTATGCCAGCGCTTTTACCGCGATCTGGATACTGGTTGAGAAGTTCGGCTCTCTGGGTGGCTGGGTATGGCCGGAAATCGCCCTGCTCCTCAGCTTTCAGCTCCTCGCCTATGCGATTGGCGCAGCATGCAGTTTCGTCCAGTTCCGCAATTTCGAGGAAACGATCCGAAAGGGAGATTTCGACGCCCTCCTTGTCAAGCCGTTCAGCCCCTGGGCATTCATCATGTTCTCGGGCCTTCATACCGGCTATGCCGGTCATGTCGTGCTGGCGCTCGGACTCATGGTTTGGTCGCTCACCCAGCTTGACATTGCTTGGTCCGCCGGTCTCGCCGTCTACGGTGTTCTTGCGCTGATCAATGGCTGCCTGGTCGTTGCCTCCGTCATGACGATGATCGGCGCTTCCGCGATGGTTCTGGTGCAGTCGCGGCACCTCTATTTCGCCTTTTTCGGCTTCTGGCAGCTGACGCGCTACCCGATCGGCATCTTCCCGGTCGCCCTGCAATGGCTCCTCGTGACAATCATTCCATTGGGCTACATGAACTACGTGCCCGTCGCGGCTTTCCTGGGAAAGGAGGTTGCGGTCCTGGGGGAGTTGGGCCCGACCCTTTCGCTCGTTTCCGGCCCGATCAGTGTCCTCGTCGCCATGGCCCATTGGCGCTTCTGCTTGAGGCGCTACCAGGGGGCCGGTGGCTAGCGGGGACATTGAACACTGCGGGACGTTGGTGGAGGATGCCGCTGAAAAGGTTCTTCTTGATCCGAATGCCGGTCGCGCCGGGCAAAAGCCGCTTGGCGACTTAGCCGGCACACTGGAAAGCGCGTGAGCGACCGTCGGTCCGGACAAGTCGTCTAGAGAACCGAACGGTTCCGCTCGCGCCAGTGGGACGGCGCCAGTCCGGTCGATTTCTGGAACTGCGCCGAGAAGTGGAATGCCGTGTTGTAACCAAGGTGCCCGGCGATTTCCTTGACCGACTTGTCCGAGTTTCTCAGCAGCTCGCAGGCGCGGCGGATTCTGACCTCGGTCTGGTATTGCTTGAGCGACATGCCCGTGTGCTGACGGAAAAGACGACGCAGGGTGGAGTAGCTGATGCCGAGGTCGCGGGCCACCTCACCGAGTGCAGGAGCTCCGCCGCTCTGTTCCATCAGGATGCGGCGGGCACGTTCAACCAGGCGGGCCCGACCCCGTTCGGCGACATCGCGCGACTGGCAGAGTTGGGCAAGAAGCTGCAGACCGAGCGCGGAAAGCGTCGGCTGATGCAGCAGGGCATCTTCGCGTGCGAGTTGATGTACCTGGCTGAACACGGCCTTTGCCTGCTCGCCGCCGCGCCATAACGGTCGCTCCATGGGCATCAGCTCCATATCCATCACCCTGTCGAAGGCGGCGCCGCGGCACTCGATCCAGCTCTCGACCCAACCCGTCTCGGTGTCCGGCGCAAAGCGGTGCCAGACGCCTGGAAAGAGCAGAATTACGTCACCCGCCTCGACCGTATGAACCCTCTCGGGGTGTGGGGCGGCCTGAAGGCGTCCGCTGCCCTCGCTGATCAGTGCGAATTGGTATGCCTGCAGCGTACGGCCGCGCTCCCAGACGAAGTGGTGATCGTCCGGATGGCGCACGGGCGGATAGGCCGAGCCAGGTTCGATACGCGTGTATCCGGTCGACAGGGCCGTGCATCCCCACGCCTCGCACAGGCCGCTGTCAGGCAGGTATGTGAAGTAATCTTCGCTGCCCATGTGATCAATTATTATATGAATTTGGTCATTTATCGCTAAGCATAGCGCATGCTCGGGCATCGGTCGAATGATAGACTACCATCTAAAGTCATTTTTTGAATGACAGAGCTAACCGCGGCTGTCGGAGCGGCGCGCCTGGCGCGTCCGGGAGGAGACATATGGAATTGGCGGACCGGGATACACCCGGGGCACGGCCATTGAAGGTCGGCCTGTTCGGCATTGGCCTCGAAGCCTACTGGCCTCAGTTCGAGGGGCTGGAAGCCCGCTTGCGGGGGTATGTCGGCACGGTCGAAGCAAAGCTGGCACGGCCGGGGGTCGAGGTCGTCAATCTCGGTCTCATCGACACGCCGGCGAAGGCCGTCGCCGCGGGCCACGAATTCCGGACATCCGACGTCGACGTGATCTTCCTGTATGTGACGACCTACGCGCTGTCATCGACGGTGCTGCCGGTGGTGCGGCGGGCCGGGGTTCCCGTGGTCATCCTGAGCCTGCAGCCCGTGCGGGCGATCGACTATGGCGCGTTCAACAAGCTCCCCGGCCGCACGCAGATGACCGGCGAATGGCTGGCGCACTGCGCGGCCTGTCCGGTTCCCGAGATTGCCAATGTGTTCGCCCGGGCGGGCATTCCGGCCCACCAGGTCACCGGCGTACTCGAGGGTGACCCGCACGTCGATGCCGAGATCGACGGCTGGGTGGAAGCGGCGCGCGTGGCGCATGTGATGGCTCACAATCGGCTGGGGGTGATGGGCCACTACTACAACGGCATGCTCGATATCTACTCGGATCTCACTGCGCAGTGCGCGGCGTTCGGCACGATCATCGACTTCGTCGAGATGGACGAGCTGGCCCGGATCCGTAATGCGCTGGATGAGGCCGAAGTCGACGCCATGTTGAAGCGGATCGAGGCTGAGTTCGACATTCAGCCGGATTGCTCGGCGGAGGAGTTGCGCCGCGCCGCGCGGACTGCGGCAGCGCTGGTCAAGCTGGCGGATGAGCGTGAACTGGGGTCGATGGCCTACTTCTACGTGTCCGTGCCCGGACACGAGAACGAGG
>CAZNHG010000020.1:0-21215 GCA_964572555.1 uncultured Devosiaceae bacterium
GGCGACATGCCCATGGACGCCCAGACGCGCCTTTTGCGCGTACTGCAGGAGGGCGAATACACCATGGTGGGCGGGCGCACGGCCATCAAGACGAATGTGCGCATCATCGCCGCCACGCATCGCGATCTCAGCCAGATGATCCGGCAGGGCCTGTTCCGGGAGGACCTCTATTACCGTCTCAATGTCGTCCCGCTCCGCCTGCCGCCGCTGCGCGAGCGCTCGGACGACGTCCCCGATCTCATCTCGCATTTCCTGCGCTCCGCCCAGAAGGAGGGCGAGCCGCCCAAGGCGATAGCACCAGACGCCACCCGGCTGCTGCAGAACTACAACTGGCCGGGGAACGTGCGCGAGCTCGAAAACCTCGTGATGCGCCTGTCCGCGCTTTATACCGACGAAACGATTTCCGCCGAGATCGTCCAGCACGAGTTGAACCTGTCCGACCGGCCCGCGAACGGTGGCGGCAGCGGGCCGACCGATGTCTCGACGGCGGTCGAATCCCACGTCGCCCAGCTGCTCGCCGAAAACGAGCCCGAATTGCCGCCCTCCGGCCTCTATCAGCGCGTTCTCGACAAGGTGGAAGCGCCCCTGATCGCCATGTCGCTCAACGCCTGCGGTGGCAATCAGATCAAGGCGGCGGACCTTCTCGGGCTCAACCGCAACACTTTGCGCAAGAAGATTCGGCACCACGGCATCGAGATCGTCAAGCAATCCCGGCGATCCTGACGCCCGCGGCGGTTTTGCCACACTGGCGGGACCGTCCGGAACGGTGTAACATTTTCGCAACAACGCGCTTGATCACTCGTCAAAATTAGGCCAGTTTCGCCGCCAACAGCGTTCCGGACGGGCGCAGTCTGCGAAAGTGTGACATGCAGGGCACGACAGATCAGACCGACACGGCCCGACCGGAAACGGCCGGAGACGACGGGAAGCCGGTGGTCGATCCTGCTGGCCAGCCCAAGGGCAGCCGTTTTATCCGCTATTTCGGTTTTGCCGTCATCTTCCTGGCGGTCGCGGTGGCCTCCGTCTCCTTCCTGATCCTTACCGGTGCCTTCGATATCGAGCCGGAGCCCGAGCTGTGGACGGCCATATGGATCGTCAACGGCGTGCTGGTGCTCATCGTTATCGCCCTGGTGTTCACCGAAATCTCGCTGTTGGTCCAGGCACGCTGGCGCCAGCAGGCGGGGGCCCGGCTGCAGACCCGCATGGTGACGATGTTTGCCTTCCTGGCGGCCGTGCCGGCGTTCATTGTCGCCATCGTTGCCACCATCGCGCTCAACCAGGGGCTCGATCAGTGGTTCTCCGAGCGCACGCGCGCCATGGTGGAGAGCTCGCGCCTCGTCGCGCGCTCTTACATGCTCGAGCACGCCCATGTGCTCAGGGACGACATCATCTGGGTGGCCAACGAGCTGGAATCGGCGCGCGGCACCTTCGAGACCGATCGCCAGCGCTTCCAGCGCATCCTGACTTCTCTCGCCCAAACCCGCTCGCTGCCCTTCACGTCGCTGATCTCGGAGGACACCGACACACTGATGCGGGCGCAGATCAACGTGCCCGGCACACCGCCGACGATGCCGCCCGAGATCATGCAGGACGTGGAGGAGGGCGTGCCGACCCTTATTTCTCCGGGGTCGACCAATCTCGTGGGCGCCGTCGTCAAGCTGCGCGGATACGAGGATACCTATCTGTTCGTCGCCCGGCCGGTGGACCCGGAAGTCCTCGAATACATGCGCCTGACCGATGAGAACATTACCGAGTATCGGCAATACGCCTCCAACCGGCTCGTGTTCCAGATCACGTTCACGATCATGTATATCGGCCTGGCGCTCGTCCTGCTGTTGGCCGCGCTGTGGATCGGCATCGCCTTCGCCAACCGTTTCATCGCCCCCATCCGCAACCTGATGATCGCCTCGGCGCGGGTCTCGCGCGGCGATCTCAGCGTTCAGGTGCCGATCGACGAGCGGGAAGGCGACCTGCACGACCTGGCCTCGGGCTTCAACCGCATGACGCGGCAGTTGAGCAGCCAGCGGCAGGAGCTCATGCTCGCCAACGAGACCAACGAAAAGCGCCGCCAGTTCACCGAGGCCGTGGTGGAAGGCGTGTCGGCGGGCATTGTCGGTCTCGACCCCTATGGCGCAGTGACCCTGGTCAACGCGACGGCCTGCGATATCTTTGGCAAGATGGAAGTCGAACTGGTGGGCGAGGAACTTGCGCGGGTCGTGCCGGAACTCGCTCCGATCGTCGAACGGGCGCGTTCCTCGCGGCGCGGGCAGATGCAGGACCAGATCGAACTCGAGGACAATGGCGAAAGCCGCACCTACCAGGTCCGGTTGACGCGCGAGGGCACAATGACCGAGTCCAAGGGTTTCGTGATTACGCTGGACGACATGACCGAACTCGTCGCCGCTCAGCGCACCAGCGCGTGGGCTGACGTGGCGCGCCGTATCGCCCATGAGATCAAGAATCCGCTTACGCCCATCCAGCTTTCCGCAGAGCGCCTGCGCCGGCGCTACGAGAAAAAGCTCGAGGACGATTTCGACGTTTTCGACAAATGCGTGTCGACCATCGTTCGCCAGGTCAACGATATCGGGCGCATGGTCGACGAGTTTTCCGCCTTTGCGCGCATGCCCAATGCCGCGCTGGTGCGCGGCGATATGTCCGACACGATCCGCCAGGCGGTCTTCCTCGAAAGTGTGCGCCAGCCGGAGATCACCATCCGGGCGGACCTGCCGGACGAGCCGATCATCATGGAGTTCGACGACCGGCTAATCTCTCAGGGCCTGACTAACCTTATAAAGAACTCTGTGGAAGCCTTTGAATCGGAAGGTTTAAATGAGATAGACGATCCGCTGATCGTCGTCTCGGGAAAGATCGAGAACGATCGCATGCACATCAAGGTCTCCGACAACGGAAAGGGCTGGCCGAAGGAAAACCGCCAGCGCCTGATCGAGCCCTACATGACCACGCGCGACAAGGGCACCGGGCTCGGTCTTGCCATCGTCGCAAAAATCATCGAACAGCACGGCGGCGACGTCGAGTTGCTCGATGCAGAACCGGACGCCCAGGGGCGGGTGGGCGCCTGTTTCTCGATGTCGATGCCGCTGCATCCGGGCGCGGAAAACGCTGACAACCAAACACCCGGCGCGGGCCGGGGCAAGCAGGGAGCACCGCACCCCGATGCGGTCGCGGACACCTAAATGGCACAGGATGTTTTGATTATTGACGATGAGGATGACATCCGCGAACTCATCGCGGGCATTCTCGAGGACGAGGGGTACGAGCCGCGGCAGGCGCATGACGCGGATTCCGCCCTGGAGGAGATCATGCGCCGCCGCCCGAGCCTGGTGTTCCTGGACATCTGGATGCAGGGCTCGCGCCTCGACGGGCTTCAGCTTCTCGACGAGTTCCAGGCCAATCATCCGGACATGCCGGTGGTGATGATTTCGGGGCACGGCAATCTCGAGACCGCCGTGTCGGCCATCAAGCGCGGTGCCTATGACTACATCGAGAAGCCGTTCAAGATCGACCGGTTGCTCCTCATCACCCAGCGCGCCATGGAGGCGAGCCGGCTCAAGAGTGAGAACGAGGAGTTGCGTACGCGCTCGGCCAGCGCCTCGAACGAGATCGTGGGCACCTCGCCGTCGATGGGGCAGGTGAGGGCACTCATCGACAAGTCGGGGCCCACCAATTCGCGCATCTTCATCTCCGGTGCGTCGGGGACGGGCAAGGGTCTGTGCGCGCGCCTTCTGCATCAGCGCAGCCAGCGGGCGAAGTCGTCGTTCGTGGAGCTCAACGTTTCCCTTTACGCGCCCGACGAAGTCCCTGTGGCTCTGTTCGGCCGGGAAAACCGCGACAAGAACGGCAGCGTGCGTACCGAGGTCGGCGCGCTCGAGCGCGCGCACGGCGGCACCCTGTACCTTTCCGAAGTCGCGGCGCTGCCGGAAGCGGCGCAATCCCAGCTTCTGCGTACGCTTGTGGAGAACAAGTTCACCCGTGTCGGCGGGCAGACGACCGTGCCGATCGATGTGCGGATCGTTGCCTCAAGTTCCCAGAACGTGGCGACCCAGGTGGAGAACGGTACCTTCCGGTCCGATCTTTTCCACAGGCTGTCCGTCGTCCCCGTGACGCTGCAGCCTCTCAAGGAGCGGCGCGAGGACGTGCCGGCGCTTGTCACGACCTTCGTCGACCAGATCTGCCGGATGCACAACCTGCAGCGCCTCACGATAGGGGAGGACGCGCTGGCCGTGCTTCAGGCGCAGGACTGGCCGGGCAATGCCCGCCAATTGCGCAATTCCATCGAGCGTCTGCTGATCCTGATGAAGGATCAGGCCCCCGAGGACGGCGTCATCACCGCCTCCATGCTTCCAGCCGACATCGGTGAAGTGCTACCCACCATCGGCGATACGGACGCCTCCGCACACCTGATGAGTCTGCCATTGCGCGAGGCCCGGGAGGTGTTCGAAAAACAGTACCTGCTCGCCCAGATCGAGCGGTTCGGCGGCAACATCTCCAAGACCGCCGAATTCGTCGGGATGGAACGCAGCGCACTGCATCGCAAAATCAAGTCTTTGGGCCTATGATCGCCGGCCGGCAAACGACGTCTTCTCTTCGGGGGTTTTCATGCGCGTAATCATCAGTGGTGCCGGCCAGGTTGGCTACGGCATCGCCGAAAAGCTCTCCTTCGAGGGGATCGAGGTCACTGTCGTCGATCGCAACGCCGCTCTCGTGCAGCGGGTCCGTGATACGCTCGACGCCCGCGGTGTGCACGGTCACGGCTCGCACCCGGACGTGCTCGCCCAGGCGGGTGCCAAGGATGCGGATATGCTGATCGCGGTCACCCAGGTGGACGAGGTCAACATGACCGCCTGCCAGGTGGCGCATTCGATCTTCGAGGTGCCCACCCGCATCGCGCGCATCCGTTCGCAGAGTTATCTCAATCCCGAATGGCGCAACCTGTTCGCCCGCGACCAGCTGCCGATCGATGTCATCATTTCGCCCGAGGTCGAGGTGGGGGATCTGATCCTTCAGCGTCTCGCGTTCCCCGGCGCCTCGGAAATCGTCTCGTTCGAGGACGAGCGGGTCGTCGTGATCACCGTCGACGTGCGCGAGGATTGCGCGGTCATCAACACGCCCCTGCGGCACCTGACCGATCTGTTCCCGAACCTGCAGGCGACCGTCGTCGGCGTACGCCGCAACGGCCAGATGCATGTCGTGCATTCGCGCGAAAGCCTAGTGGCGGGCGATCAGGCCATCGTGGCGGTCGCCAAGGACCAGGTCTCGCGCGTGCTCGGCCTGTTCGGCTGCGACACCCAGCCCCCGACCCGTATCGTCATCGGCGGTGCCGGCAATATCGGGCGCTATGTCGCCGGCAAGCTGGAGCAAAGCGGGGAGGGGATCAGTGTCCGCCTGATCGAGAACAACCGCGACGTGGCGCAGATCGCCGCCGAAAGCCTCAAGCAGTCGATCACCGTTTTCGGCGATACGCTCGACGAGGACATCCTGCGCGAGGTCGACGTGCGCGATGCGCAGATGTACCTCGGGCTCACCAATGACGACGAAACCAACATCCTGTCCTCGGTTCTGGCCAACGAGTTGGGCTGCGAGTCCAACTTCGCCCTGGTGAACCAGCCGCAATACCCGCGTTTTGCCCGGCGTCTCGGCATCGACGCGTTCATCAACCCGCGCGCGGTCACCGTCTCCCGCGTGCTGCGCCACGTGCGGCGCGGACGCATTCGCGGCGTCTACTCGCTTTTCGACGGAGCAGCCGAGCTGATCGAGGCCGAGGCGCTCGACACATCGACGCTGGTGGGCAAGCCGTTGCGCGAGTTCGATATCGGGCCGGGCATCCGCATCGGCGCCATCATCCGGGGGGACGAGGTCATCATGCCCTCGGGCAATGTGCGGATCGAAGCGGGCGACTTCGTCGTGGTCTTCGCGCTCGCGGCACAGGTGCGCCAGGTCGAGCAGATGTTCAGGGTCAGTCTCGACTTTTTCTGATCGGGCGGGGAAGGGGCTACCATCATGCCGTCGATCGCCGCACTGGCCTCGGCCGTCGTCGCTTTCTTTGCCGTTGCCATCCTGGTGCCGGCCGCAACGGCGTTGATTCATGGCGAATGGCTGGCGCTCGAGGCGTTCGTGCTGCTGGCGATCGCCTACGGGTTCCTGTCCTCCATGATGATCATGGCGCTGGCCCCGCGCCTGCGCCGGCTGAACCGGGCGGGGGTGTTCTCCGCCACCATCGCCATGTGGCTGGCCCTGTGCGTGGCGGCCCTGCCGCCCTTCATGCTCATCGAGCACCAAACACCGGCCCGCGCCGTCTTCGAGGCTGTCTCCGCGGCGACCACGCTGGGTGTCACATTCCGTCCGCATGCCGAGATCTCAGCCAGCATGGCCATCTATCGCGGCGTGGTGGCATGGCAAGGCGGGCTGCTTACGCTCCTGCTGGCGGTTTATGTTCTCGGGCGCTACGCCGTGGGCGGCACACCCAACCGGCACCTGCGCAACATCCTGCACAGCTTCCAGGAAGGCGACCCGCGCATCGTCCAGACCTTCATCGAGGTTTTCGTGCCCTACAGCGCCCTGACGCTGCTGTGCACCGCGGCGCTCGTGATCAGCCGCGTCCAGCCGGAGGATGCCTTCTCGCTCGCCCTCAACATCGTCTCCACCAACGGCTTCATCCCTCTGCAGACGGGTGCAACGGCGCTCAACAATATCGCCGGCGAGATCATCCTGCTCGTCTTCATGGTGATCGGCGCCACCAGCATTATCTGGCATCGCGCCCTGGTGAACCGTCGTTGGCAGCTAGCGCGCAGCCACACGGAGATACCGGCCTATCTTCTCTTGATGACTCTCATCGCCGCCGTCGCGGCCTCGACTGCCTTCGTCGCCCCGGCCGCGCTCTTCGGCCCCGGCGAGGCGGCCTTCAACGCGATATTCGATACCGTTTCCATCATGACGACGACCGGCATCACGCACGATCATCGCGTCGGGATCGGTCTTCCGTTCGAGTTGATCCTAGGCCTCGCCTTTGTCGGCGGCTGTTCGTACTCGACGTCGGGCGGCATCAAGGTGTTCCGGCTCAACGCCATGCTGCATCACACCGGCAACGAGATTCGCAAACTGATCTATCCGCACATCGTGCAGGCTCATTCGGTGGAGGAGGACCCGGCCACGCGCAATGACGTTCGCGCCATCTGGAGTGCCTTCTACCTGGCGTTGATTACCATCGTCGTTGCCACGCTGGTCTTCGCGCTGAACGGCTACGGGCTCGACCAAAGCCTTTCGCTCGCCGTCGGCGCGTTCTCGGCGACCGCCAACGTGGTCAGCAATGCCTCCGGCGCTGAGCCGTCCGACGGTGCGGTTCTTGCTCTTGCGGTGACCGGCTTTCTCGCCCGCGTGGAGCTGCTCGTGGCGCTTGCGGCGGTGACCCGTGATAGCTGGTAGCCGTGGTTAGCGGGGGCGTTTCCCGGTAGGCAAATATGCCGATGTGTGCCATAGTCCAACTGATTGTATTGCAACGGATAGTGGGGGACAGGCACAAGCATGCTCTGTCGAGGGGTCGTCTGACGGCCTCGAAAACAAAAAACGGCGGCGACCGCCGGAGCCAGCTAAGAGGCCAAAAACATGCCCAGCGAGAAGGCACAAAATCTTCAAGATTCATTCCTAAATCATGTTAGAAAACAAAGGGTTCCTCTCACGATATTCCTCGTGAACGGGGTAAAGCTGCAGGGTGTGATTACCTGGTTCGACAATTTCTGCTTGTTGCTGCGGCGCGATTCCCAATCGCAACTCGTGTACAAGCACGCGATCTCGACCATCATGCCGGGCGCGCCCATCCAATTGTTCGACCCCGAGCAGCAAAGCGGAGGCGACAACGACTCGACGTCGTAAACCGGAACAAGGAACGGAGCAGGGCATCGAATTCCAGCGCGGCAAGCGCGAATTCGTCGAACGCCGGCACGCGCCGACTCGTTCGGCCCTTGTCTGCCCCGACCTTCCCGCGAAAACCGATCAACGCACTTCCGATGCGCGCAAGGCCGAGTTCGAGGGCCTCGCCGAGGCGATCCGTCTCGACGTGGTGTTCTCCGAACTCGTGCGCCTGCGCGAGGTGAGGCCGGCCACGTATCTCGGCGGAGGTTACGTCGAAACCCTCGCGCAGCGCGTGAAGGAGCAGGACATCGAGTTGCTGCTGGTCGATGCGCCGCTCACGCCCATTCAGCAGCGCAATCTCGAACGATCCACCGGCGCCAAGGTGCTGGATCGGACCGCGCTCATCCTCGAGATCTTCGGCGAGCGCGCTGCCACGCGTGAAGGTGTACTGCAGGTCGAGCTTGCCCATCTCAACTACCAGAAGGGGCGGCTCGTGCGCTCCTGGACCCACCTCGAGCGCCAGCGCGGCGGCGGAGGCTTCATGGGCGGTCCGGGCGAAACCCAGATCGAGAACGACCGCCGCCAACTCCAGGATCGCATCAACCTGCTGGAAAAGCGTATTGCGAAGGTCGCGCTCACGCGCGACCAGCAGCGCAAGTCACGCACGGCCGTTCCGTATCCGGTCGTGGCCCTGGTCGGCTACACGAACGCAGGCAAGTCGAGCCTGTTCAACCGCCTGACGGGTGCGGAGGTTTCGGAGAAGAACCTGCTGTTCGCCACCCTCGACACGACGGTGCGCCGCACACAGCTTCCGCACGGCCGCGAGGTCATGCTCTCGGATACGGTCGGCTTCGTCGCCGACCTTCCGCCCGATCTCGTCGCGGCCTTCCGCGCCACTCTGGAAGAGGTGACGCAGGCCGACATCATCCTGCATGTGCGCGACGTCTCGAACCCCGACCATGCCGCCCAGGCGGCGGACGTGCTGTCGGTTCTCGACGATCTTGGCGTCGGGCCGGGAACCGTGCCGATCATCGAGGTGTGGAACAAGATCGACCAGCTCGAGCGCGACGATGACGGCGACATTCCCGATCTCGCGCATGTGCAGTCCGCCGGCAAGGCGCACGACAGCGTTGCCGTTTCGGCCCGCAGCGGAGAGGGCCTCGATGCCCTCTACAAGGCCATGGAAGCATGTCTGGCGCTCGGCAGCCGGACCTTCCACATCAGCATTCCGCATACCGACGGCAACGACGTCGGCTGGCTCTATACCCACGGCGAGGTGCTCGACCGCGGTGTCGGTGAGGAAGCGACAGAATACACGGTGCGTGTCCAGCCGCGTTACAACGCCGCGTTCCAGTCGCGCTTCGGCGGCAGACTGAAAGCGTCAGACCCGGCCTGACTTGTCGCGCGTTCGGATTTCGTTCCAGTAGCCATCGAGCAGATCGAGGCCTGCATCGGCTAACCGAACCCCATCACTTTCAGCACGTTGTTCAACGTAGTTAAACCGCCGCGTGAATTTCGTGTTGGCATCGCGCAGTGCCGCTTCCGGATCGATATCGAGGTGCCGCGCCAGGTTCGCGACCGCGAACAACAAGTCCCCGACTTCCTCGGCGATCTCCGCCTTGTCTCGGTTCTCAGTCACCGCCTCGGAGACTTCGTCGAGCTCCTCGGCACATTTCGCCCGCACATCGTCCCAACTCGGCCAGTCGAAACCGACGCGCGCCGCGCGCTTGGCCAGCTTTTCCGCGCGGGTCAGTGCGGGCAGGGGCAAGGGCACGTCGTCGAGAACGGAAGAGGGCGCATCACCTCCCTTTTTTGCCGCCTTGCGCTCCCGCTCCTCGGCCTTGGTGTCCTCCCAGCGCCCCTTGGCGCTACCGGCATCCCGCGCCGCTTCCTCGCCGAACACGTGCGGATGCCGCCGCACCAGCTTTTGCGTGATCGCCTCGATCACGTCGCCCATATCGAACAGTCCGCGCTCCGTGGCCATCTGCGCGTGATACACCGGCTGCAGCAGCAGGTCGCCCAGCTCTTCACGCAGATCGTCAAAGTCCTCCCGATCGATCGCGTCGGCGACCTCGTAGGCTTCCTCGATCGTGTAGTTGCGGATGGACGCGAAATCCTGCTCGACGTCCCACGGGCAGCCGGTTTGAGGGTCGCGCAAGGCTTCCATGATCTCGACAAGGCGTGACAGGTTGCGGGAGGGCTGCATGGACGGGCTCGCTGGGGTGGCGGAATCAGTGGAGTGTAGCGCAGCAGAGCGGGCGGCACATCTGCAGACATGCGCGCCGGTTGTCAGTTTCAACTGGCGGCCACGAGCGGGAATTGGGCATTCGTGTCGTCCGTGCTAGAATGAACCAAGATGCCGGCGTGTTCCGTACCGGGGAGAACCAACGTGTCGGACAATTCTGCCGAGTTCATAGGAGACATTCCCAGACACTACGACCTCGGCCTCGGCCCGAACCTCTTCGCAGACTTCGCCGACAGGCTGACAACAGCATGTTGCGATGGCACGGCGGAAAACGTCATCGAACTGGCCGCCGGGACCGGAATCGTGAGCCGGAAACTTCGCGACGGACTGCCTCGTGAAGCTTCGCTTCTGGTTACCGATCTCAATGCCCCGATGCTCGACGTGGCCCGGGGCAAATTCTCTGAAAGCGAGAACGTCGATTTCGCGGTTGCGAACGCGATGGAGCTGCCGTTCGACGCCGCGGCGTTTGACCTCATGGTCTGCCAGTTCGGCGTGATGTTCTTTCCCGATAAACCCGCCTCGTTCCGCGAAGCGGCACGCGTGCTCAAGCCAGGCGGGCGCTACGTGTTCAATGTCTTCAGCGCGATGCAGGAAAACCCATACTCACAAATTGCCTATGGAATTCCCGCGCAATTCTTTCCCGGAGATCCGCCGGGCTTCTACAAGGTCCCGTTTCACTACGGAAACCCGGAAAAGGTCACGGAAGACCTGAAGGCCGCAGGATGGCAGGACGTGAGTCATGAAACGATCCGGCTGAAAAAGAAGATCGTGAACCCGGAAGATTTCGCCAGAGGTCTCGTCTACGGCAATCCGCTGATCGATGAAATCAGGAACCGGGGGAACGTTGACCCTGAAGCGGTCGCGACCGCCGTGCTCAGGGCGCTCAACGTGACATTCGGCCCGACCGACATGACGATGCCGCTGCAAGCGACGATGTTCATCTGCACCAAAACGTAGAGGCCGCATACGGAGCACTAAACGCCACCATACCAGATTCGCATAATATATATTATGGAACTTTTTGGTCTGGACCGATTTACGATCGTTGGCGGGCTGAGGCGTGAATTTGCCTCCTAAATCCCACCAAACGCCGCCGCAAGGCTGCGGATCAACATATACGCCGCCACGACAAAGATCAGCCCGGCGAACATCAGGTTCAGCGTCGCCTTCTTTTCCGAAAGCCGCTTGGCGGCCCACGCGCCAGCCGCGCTGCCGGCGAAGCCGCCGGTGATGAAGACGAGCGCCAGTGGCCAGTCCACGAAACCGGACACGGCGTAGTTCGCGGCCGTCGTGACGCCAAAGGCCGTCACCGCGACGAGCGACGAGCCGATGGCGGTGAGCAGCGGCATGCCGGTCGCCGCGATCAGGCCCGGAACGATCAGAAAGCCGCCGCCAATTCCGAAGAAGCCCGAGAACATACCGGTGGCGGTGCCGAAGCCGACGACCTTGCCGGCGTTCTCGCGATTGCACTGCGCACCTTCATTGCCCACGCGGCTCCGCCCGCGCACCATCATGATGCCGACGCCGATCATCACCAGCGCGAACGATGCCAGCAGATGCTGGCCGTCGACAATCTTGCCGAGGCTCGAGCCGGCGAACGCTCCGGCAATGCCGGCCGCGCTGAAGATCGCGGCACAGCGCCACTTGATCGTTTTCATCCGTGCGTGGCTCGCCAACCCAATGGCCGCGTTCGCGGCGACGGCGATGGCGCTCGTGCCGATGGCCATGTGGGCGCCGGGAACGCCCACGAGATAGACCATCAGCGGCACGGCCAGGATCGAGCCGCCGCCGCCGAACATGCCCAGGCTGAACCCGACGAGTCCGCCGGAGAAAACCCCGAGCAGGTATTGAAGCGCATCAAGCGTCACGCTGTGCCCTGCCCGCTCCGAACCATCCGCGCAGCGCGGTCATGCCACCCGGCGTACCGATCCCGCGCGCGGCCCACATGCCGAGGAACATCATGGGCAGGAACACGAGTGTCCCCGCGGCGCCCAGTCCCGCGGCCGTCAACGCGGGCCCCGGACAGAAACCGCCAAGCCCCCAGCCGATCCCGAAGATGGCCGGGCCAGTAACCGCCTTCGTGTCCGGCGTGTTGTTGCGCGGCAGCTGGAAATGCATGTCCGCAACGGGCTCGCCCTGCGCGAACACCAGCTGGTAGCCGATGAAGGTTACCAGCACCGCACTGGCCATAACGAACGCCAGCGACGGATCCCAGGTGCCGAACACATCGAGAAAATTCAGCACTTTGGCCGGATCCGACATTCCGGAGATGACGAGGCCGAGTCCGAAGATGAGGCCAAAGACGAAGTTGAACAGAAAGCTCATGCTCACCCTCCCATCACGTGCCGCGCGACAAACACGGTCAGAAATCCGGTCGCCATGAAAGTCGCGACGGCCACGCCCGAACGCGGCGAGAGGCGCGCCAGGCCGCACACGCCGTGGCCGCTGGTGCAGCCATTGCCCCAGATGGCGCCGAAACCGACGAGAAACCCGGCTGCGGCCATGAGCGGCAGATTGGAGGATACGGTCTGCTGGATCGACGGGTCGCCTGCGAACACGGCGAGCAATGGTGCCGCCACCAGCCCGGCGACAAAGCCGAGGCGTGAGAGCAGCTTGCCATCGCCATACGGCGGCAGAAGCCGGCCGGCGATGCCGCTGATACCGGCGATGCGGCCCTCATAGGCCATGAGCAGCACGCTCGCCAGCCCGATCAATGCGCCGCCGAATGCCGACGCGAGCGGTGTGAAGGATGTCATATGATGATCTCTTGGAGTTGGGAGTGGGGACTGCGCGCTACCGCGCCCGGCCGCAAGCGACAGCGTCCGTTAGTCTTGACGAGGGTCCTTGGCGCAGAACATTTCGTGCAGCACGCCCACCAGCCGCGCGACGCGATCGTCGGCCAACCGGTAATAGACGGACCGCGAGTCCTTGCGCGCAGCGATGAGGCCGTGCCGGCGAAGCTCCGCGAGCTGCTGCGACAGGCCCGGCTGGCGTATGCCCAGCCCGTCCTCGAGCTCACGCACGGAGCGTTCGCCCTCGACGAGCGTACACACGATCATCAGCCGGTTGGGGTTCGCCAGGCGCTTGAGGAAGTCGGAAGCGTCATCGACGGTATCGAGCATCTGTTCCAGATCGGGGCTGCGATCAAGCACTGCCGGCCTCCTCCCACGCGGCGTCCTTGAGGGCGTCGAGCGGAATCTTGAGATAGCGCCGGCCGTTGCTCTCCGGCTCGGGCAGCCGCCCGGCATTGGTGTTCACCTGCAGAGCGTGCAGGATCAGCTTGGGCATGGGCAGTCTGCTATCACGCGCCTCGCGCACCTCGGCGAACGCCGTGGCGCTTCTGCACGTCGACATATGGATGTTGCGCGCCTTCTGTTCGCCGACCGTGCTTTCCCATCTCGGCTCGCGCCCGTCCGGCTGATAGTCGTGCCCTGTAAAGATGCGTGTCGCGTCGGGTAGCGCCAGGATTTCCTGGATCGATTGCCAAAGCCGCGTCGCGCTGCCGCCGGGGAAATCGGCGCGCGCCGTACCGCTGTCCGGCATGAAAAGTGTGTCGTGAACAAAGGCAGCGTCGCCGATCACATAGGTGATGGAAGCCAGGGTGTGACCCGGCGAGAACAGAACGTGCGCATCGATGGAGCCGATACGGAATGTCTCGCCCTCGGCGAACAGCTTGTCCCACTGCCGTCCGTCGGCGGGAAAGTCCGGCCAGTTGTAGATATCCTTCCACAGCGCCTGCACGTCGACCACATGCTCGCCGATCGCCGTGGGAGCACCGGTCTTCTCCTTGAGATAGGCGGCGGCCGAGAAGTGATCCGCGTGCGGGTGGGTGTCGAGGATCCACTGGACCGTCAGCCCCCGCTCCCGCACGAAGTCAAGAATCGCGTCGGCATTCCACGTCGCCGTCGCACCGGCCTTCTCGTCATAGTCGAGCACGGGATCCACAATCGCGCACATCCCCGTTGCGGGGTCGGCTACGACGTACTGGATTGAAAAGGTACGTTTGTCGAAAAAGCCTTTGACCTCGGGCTTGTGCGTCGCTGTATCGGCCGTGCGCGATCTCTCTGCGGTGGACTGCAGCATTGTCGTCTCCGTTGGATTGGTCCTAGCCCGCGTTGGGCCCTCACTGATTGCCTGCATAAAATAAGTTGCATTATTTTGCAATCAATATATCGAAATTATCGGCCCGAGATTATTTACGACTGCGGCTTCGGCTTGATGCGCACCTCCACCCTCCGGGTGGTTCCGCCGGTCGGGAAAGCAACAGCCTGCTGCCTGCGCACCTTTCCGTCGACAACAATCTCGATGTCGCCCGCGCCGGCCCGGTCCGGATCGCTGATCACCACCTGCAGCGTCCCCGTCTCCCCCTTGACCGTCGCCTCCGCTCCGCCCCACTCCGGCGGCAGGCACGGGTCGATCACCAGCCGTCCCTTTTCCAGTCTCAGCCCCAGAAGGGCCTCGACGCCCAACCGCCACGTCCACGCCGCAGCGCCCGTGTACCAGGTCCATCCACCCCGCCCTACGTGCGGCGCCACACCGGCGATGTCGGCGGCCACGGCATAGGGCTCCACGCGATAGCGCTGGCTGTCCGCGGCAGTCCTCGCATGGTTGATCGGATTAAGAATGTCGAACAACTCTTTGGCACGCTTGCCATCTCCGGCCTTGGCAAACGCATGACCCAACCAGGCGGCGGCATGGGAATACTGCCCGCCGTTCTCGCGGATTCCGGGCGGATAGCCCTTGATATAGCCCGGGTCCCGCGGCGTCTGGTCGAAGGGAGGCCAGAGCAGGCAGGCGATCCTGTCGTCCGGGCGCACGAGTTCGGCATAGGCACTCTCGAGAGCCTGCGCCGCGCGTTCCGTCATACTCTCGCGGGCCAGCACCGACCAGGATTGGGCAATGGAGTCGATCCGGCAGTCATCCGATTGCGTGCTCCCCCAGAGTTTGCCTTCGTCGTCGAAGGCGCGGACGTACCATGCCCCGTCCCAGGCGGCGTCCTCGATGGCACTTTCCAGGCGCGACGCGCGCCGGCGCCAGCGCGCCGCCATCTCCTGGCGGTTCATGCGCTGGGCCAGCTCGGCAAAGCGGCGCATGGTATCCATCGCGAACCAGCCCAGCCACACGCTTTCCCCGCGCCCGGCTGCGCCGACCCTGTCCATGCCGTCGTTCCAGTCGCCCGATCCCATCAGCGGCAGCCCGTGTTCGCCGGCGGTGACCCCGAAGTCGAGCGCCCGCTCGCAATGCTCGAACAGGGGCCGTGGCTCCGACATGCCGTCATACCGGGCATAGTGGTCGTGCTCGCCGGGATTGAGCAACGGGGCGACCAGGAACGGTACCTTCTCGTTGAGGATGCTTTCATCCCCCGTCGCAGTCACATAGGCGCTCGTGACGTACGGCAGCCACAACAGATCGTCCGAACAGCGCGTCCGGACACCACGGTCCGCCGGCGGATGCCACCAATGCAGCACGTCCCCCTGCTCGAACTGATGCGACGCGGCCTCGAGGATATGTGCCCGGATGCGCGACGGATCGCTGTAGACCAGGGCCATGACATCCTGCAACTGGTCGCGGAAACCGTAGGCGCCACCGGCCTGGTAGAAGCCCGCGCGGGCCATCAGCCGCGACGATTGCACCTGATAGGGCAGCCAGCGATTGATCATGAGGTCGAAAGCGGGGTCGGGCGTTGTCGCCTGCACGGTGCCGAGGCGCTTGGTCCACGCGCTCCTGATCCCGGTGAAGCCATCCGCTACCCGCGTATCGTCCTGCCAGCGCCGCGCGAGCTCCTCCGCATGGCGCTGATCGGCTCCCTGCCCCAGCACGAATGCCACCTCGGCCGTTCCGCGCGGCGGCACGTCGAGATGAACCTGAAAGGCCGCGCACGGGTCGACTCCCGGCCCGGTATGCCCGCCAAGGTCCCAGTGCTCCATGGCCTCGGGGCGATGCAGGCTGCCCTCGCGGCCCAGAAAGTCCTGACGGTCGGTGGTCAGCGAATGCGGCGCGCGCGTCGCGGTGAGAAACGCCACGCGGTTGGCGAAATCGACGTTCCAGGGATTACGCGCCATCAACGCATGACAGTCCGGAGCGTACCAGCCGACGACCGCCCGTCGCGCAACGCTCGGCATGGCGCCCAGCAGCCACTCCGCGTAATAGGTTGCCGTAATCCGCCGGACCCGCTCTCCGGGATTGTGCAGCGTCAGCTGTGCAATCTTGACCGGATCCTTCGGCGGCACGAAAACCGTAAGGTCCTGCACGAGCCCATGGCTGTGGCGCCGCCAAGTCGTGTACCCAATGCCGTGCCGGATTTCGCTTGTCGCGCCCTCACCGGCCGGCCGCGGCGTCGGTGTCCAGACCTCGGCGCTTTCCTCGTCGCGCAGATAGACGACTTCCGTTGGCGTATCGATCACGGCGTCGTTCGTCCACGGCGTCAGCCGGTTCTCACCGCTGTTGAGCCCCCAGGTAAACCCGCCGCCCGCCTCGGTGACGATCGTGCCGAATTCGTCGTTCGCCAGCACGTTGCACCACGGCGCCGGCGTCGTCTGGCCCGGTTCGAGCCGGATCACGTACTCGCCGCCGTCGGCGCTGAAACCGCCCGTCCCGTTGGCGAACTGCACCTCCTCCGGTTCGGGCAAAGCCGGCAGGGCCGCCCCGCGGGCGGATCCTGTCGTCGCCCCGAACGGTATCGGATGCGGACGGGGCCGCACCGCGGCTGCGAGTTGCTCGCGCAGTGAGCCCGCGGAGTTGTCGAGGATCGCGCCGGCGGTAGCTTCGAGCACGCGCCGATCCTCGTCGCTGATATCGTCCCCGAGAACCAGGTGCAGCCCGGCATCGCGTCCCAGCATTTCCTGCGCATCGATTTCCTGCAGCAACGACAGCAATTGATCGCGCATGGGCGCGACATAGCCATGTGCGCCCGCGCTGATGACGACCAGATCGACATTGATACCGCGCTTGCGCCACATCTTGTGCCCGCCCACCAGTACCCGGAGGATGCCCATTTCATCGGGATCCCGCACACGTACCAGCAAGATGGGATAGTCTCCGGAAATGCCGAAGCGCCAGAGCTCGGGCTGGCCAAGCCGGTTCGACATCAGAACCGCCGCCGGCGCCCCCATGGCGGGATGCTGGTAGGCCAGCAACGAGGCGAGCTTTTGCAGTTCGGGCAGATCATCCGGCTCGAGCTGCAGCAGACGCGCTTCGTGGCCGATCTCGACCCGTGCATCGTCGAGCGCCCAGTCGATAGCCGACAAGGTGGCGTAGCGCGCAGCCAGCCGCATCACGGCCTCACGGCTCTCGTCAACCAGTGTTTGATACGCGAACTGCCGCCGCTCCTTCGGCTTGAGCGTCACGCGGACCTCGATCGCCATGACCGCATCGAGCCGCCAGCCCGTCGACCCTGACAAGCCCTCGATCACGCCGCGCGGCGCGTGGATGCCGCGATTGCGGCCGAGGAACCTCAGCCGGTCCGTTTCGTATCCGGAAAGATCGACCCCCTCTTCGTCTCCGATCACGCGATGCAGCATGACGGGCGGGGTGTCCTCGGCATGTCGCGGGCGCCGGGTAAACAGGATGCCGCGCTGTTCGGGCACGTACTCGCTGCCCACGAACAGTTTGCTGAACGCGGTGTGCCGTTCATCGTCGGCGGGCGGGGCCAGCACCACTTCGCCGTAACTCGTGATGGTCAGGGTGCGTGACCGCGGGCTTTCGTTGGTTAGCGTGATCCGGCGAAACTCCACGCTGTCGTCGGGCACGACCCCGACCTCCATGTGCAGGCTGATGCCGTGATCGCGCCGGTGGAATTCGGCCATGTGGGGATGAAAGACGACGTAGGAATCCTCGGGCGTTATACCGCTCGGTTGCCGCGCCGCGGACCAGAGGGCGCCCTCGTCCTCGTCGCGCACGAATATCCATACGCCATCGGCATCCCGCGTGCAGTCCGGGCGCCAGCGCGTCACCGCGTTGCCTTTCCAGACGATGCCGCCCCCGCCGGACTCGGATATCCAGCTTGCCATCCGCCCGTTCCCAAGAGCGTGCATCTGCGGATACGGAAGATCGACCGCCGGTGTCCAGGCGCGCGGGACCTCGATCTGGCGGACGGCGTCGGGCCTGAGCAAGGGCTCGAGCTCGGGCGCGGTGACTTCCGAAGGCAATTCCCACGGCACGCGTTCCTGCAGGAAGAACTCGACCGCGCGCACGCTCGGATGGGCGCGGAAACGCCGCACCAGAACGTCGGAAAACAACAGGTTGTCTATGGCGCCGAGCAGCATGCCCTGATGATGCGCCATATAGCTGCGCACGATGGCGCAGTCGCGCTCGGGTGGCACGCGTTCGGGCGTGAAGTCCGCTGCCTCGTAGAGCCCGTATGTGCCGCCGATACCCATATCGTCGAGTGCGCGCAGGTTGTCGGCGGCGGCATCGGGCCGCACGGCAAGCGCCAGGGCGGAAGCATAGGGCGTGATCACGATGTCGGAAGACAGCTCGCGCCGCATGCCGAGTTCGGGCACGCCGAAACTGCGGTAGCGGTAGTGGTGGTCAGGATCGAGTGCGGCGAAGCCGGACTCCGAAACGCCCCAGGGGATGTTGTGCTGCGCCCCGAACTTTTGCTGTGCGGCAACGACGGCCCGCTCGCTCTGGGCGAGCAGTGTTTCCGTGCCGCTGCGCTGCAGCAGAAGCGGCATGAGGTACTCGAACATCGACCCGTTCCAGGAAACGAGCGCCAGCCCGCCGGAAGCCTGGGTCATGGGGCGGCCGAGATGGAACCAGTGCTCCACCCCCACATCGCCTTTGGCGATGGCGAAGAAGCTCGCCAGCCGTGCCTCGCTGGCCAGTAGATCGTAATGCGACGGATCGAGCCGGTCGGCCGTCACGTTGTAGCCGATATGGAAGAGCCGGGATTCCGTGTCGAAAAGCGGCCTGAAATCCATGCCGAATGCCAAGGTTTCGGCACGCCCGCCGATTTCCCGCAGGGCCGCGCAGAGCGCGCGCTGGCGCCGGCAGCCACTCTCGATGGCGGTAACCAGCTCTTCGACCCATGCAGCGATCGCTTCTCCGGTCGCGTCACCGCTGCACTGGCGTAATCTCTCGAGCGCCGTTGCCGCAGGTTCGTCGATTGCGCTCATGGCCGTTGTGACCAGCGGCACGACGGCGTCGCGCAACGCCGGGTCGGCTCCCTCGGGCGGAGCCTCGATCAGCGGCAGCCAGGGCGCGAGCGCGGCGATGTCACCCTGCATCCGCTTGACGTGATGCTGAATGCGCTCAAGCCAGATGCGCACCTCGCGCTGATCGTCGAGCGACGTTCCCTCCTCGTGGCGGGTATCGTCGGCAATCGACGCGGCGAGTGCGGGGAGCAGCGTGTCGGCGATACCGGCAAGCGCCGTGCTGCGGCCCAGGCGGCCAGTGCGCGCCTCTTCCACACGTTCGGCAATCGGCGCCAGCGCAGTTTTCATGTCGCGGGTCGACTCGATGGGCAGCTTATCGATCGCATCCCCGAGCACACCGAGCGTGTCGTCCAGTCCTTCCCACGCTGCGGGGCGTAGCGCGGGTGCGTTGGCGGCTTCTTCACAGCCCTGCATCAGGGTCAGCAGGCTCACGGCGAGATTGCCGCTGTCGACCACGGAAACATATCGGGGTTCGAGCGGCTCGAGGCTTTCGGTGTCATACCAGTTGAGCACGTGCCCCCAGTGCATCCGCAGGCGTTCGAGAGAATCGAGACTATTCTCCAACCGCGCAGCCAGTTCGCTGCTGGAAGTGTGCCCCATGTCCCAGGCCCCGAGAGCGGAAACGAACATCATCCCGATATTCGTCGGTGATGTCCGGTGAGCGATGTCGGCGTGCGGGGTTTCCTGGAAGTTGTCCGGCGGTAGCCAGTTTTCGGACGGGCCGGCGAACGTCTCGAAATACAGCCAGGTCCGCCGCGCCAGCCTGCGCAGGAACGTCCGGTCTTCCGGTCTTGCCTGTGCACGCGCCGGTCGTGCCGGGCGGCTGATGAACACGGCGATTTCCGGAGATAGGAACCACATGAGCAACAGCGGTGCCGCCGCCCAGAGGGCGGCCGGGCGCAACAGCGCGATGTCGGCCGCCAGCAACAGGGAAATGGCGGGAGCCGGCCACATGTATCTCCAGGCCGCGGCACGGGGCTGGCGTCCCGCGAGGGCGCCGGCGTCATGTGCCGCGGACGTCCATTCCAGCAGCTGCCGCTTGGAGACGAACAGTCGCCAAAGCGTGCGCAGGATCGCGTCGAGGGCCAGCATGGCGTCGTGCACGAGGAAAACGATGGCAAAAACCCAGCGTCCGGCGTGATCGCGCAAGCGGCGCAGGAGACTTTGCGTCACACCCCGGCGTGAACCACGGGCGAGACCCGTAACGAGGTCGGTGAACAGGTACCCGCCCGGCGCGGCCACCGTCAGGACCGTCCATATCCACGGACTGCCGGGAAGGCTCAGCCAGCCGGCTATACACAGCGCGAACAGCGACAGCGGCACGAGGCTGCGCCGGAGATTATCCATAAATTTCCAGCGCGCCAGGAGCGGCAGGGGGTTGGGGGCCGGTTCCCCATCGACTGTGGGCACCCGGCGCCCGAGCCAGGGAAGCAACTGCCAGTCGCCGCGCACCCAGCGGTGCCAGCGGCGGGCATACTGCACGTAGCCTGTGGGGAAGTCCTCGTACAGAATGATGTCTGTCGCCAGTGCCGCCCGCCCGTGGACGCCCTCGAACAGGTCATGGCTGACCAGCCGGTTTTCCGGAACCCGCCCCTCGAGGCTCTTGTGGAACGATGCGACCTCGTAGATGCCTTTGCCAACGTAGATACCGGCGCCGAACAGGTCCTGGTAAACGTCGGAGACGGCGCGCGTGTAGATGTCGATGGCGGTGTTGCCGACAAAGAAGCGCGCGAAGATGGACCGGCTACCGCTTTCCGGGGAGATTTCGACACGCGGCTGGACGATCGTGTAACCGGAGACCACGCGACCGGTTTTAGCGTCGAACTGGGCGCTGTTCAGCGGATGCGCCAGCGCACCCACCAGGCGTGCAACGGCACCCGGTGGCAGGAAAGTGTCGGCATCGACCGTTACCACGAAGCGGGTGGCCTTAAGCCCATCCACGTCACCCT
>CAZNHG010000021.1:0-649 GCA_964572555.1 uncultured Devosiaceae bacterium
CCAGGAAGATGTTCTGGCCCACATCCATGTTCCCGCACAGCGCGAAGTCCTGATAGATCATCTCGATCCCCCGCTCCCGGCTGTCGTGCGGCGTGTGGAAGTTGGTCGGCTGCCCCTCGACCAGCACCTCGCCGGAATCCCGGCTGTAGGCGCCGGTCAGCACCTTCATCAGCGTCGACTTGCCCGCGGAATTGTCCCCCACGAGCCCCAGGATTTCACCCGGCCTGAGATGCAGCGACACGTCGTTGAGCGCCTGCACGGAGCCGAAGGCCTTCGAGATGTTGTTCATCTCGATCAGGTTCGGGCCTTGAACCGCTGTTTCACTCATCTTTCTGCCCTTTCCGTGAGGATCGCAGCCCCAACTTCTGGCTCCATTCGATCAGGATGCCGTTTTGCCGGATCCAGATGTCGGCAAGCACCGCCGCAATCAGGATACCGCCGATGAACACGTTCACCCAGTGCTGCGGCATGACGAAGGATTGGTTGCCGATGAACACCTGCAGCGACAACAGCGAGCGCAACAGCGTGATCGCCGCCGCCCCCGCCACCGAGCCGAGGACCGACGCATACCCGCCGAAGATCGAGCCGCCGCCGATGATCACCGCCGCAATGCCGTCGAGCTCGCGCAGCTGCCCGGCCGACGGATTGA
>CAZNHG010000021.1:659-21173 GCA_964572555.1 uncultured Devosiaceae bacterium
AGGAAGGCGATGTAGATGATCCCCGCCAGCGCCGCGCACATCGCCGAGAACACCAGCGACCAGAAGCGCACGCGGTTGGTGTTGATGCCGGCATAGTCGGCCGCCCGCCGGTTGCCGCCGGTCGCCAGCAGCATCTGCCCGATCGGCGTGAACGAGATGACGAACCCGGCTCCCAAGGCCAGCACCGCCATGATGATGGTCTGCACGCTGATGGCCGAGGCGATGTCGAACATCAGCGTCGTCGGCGCCGGCGCGATGCCCCAGGCCTGCAACGTCTCGATCAGCTTGCGCCCGACGAGGTTGAAACCGGGGTCGAACCCGGAGAGCTGCCGCCCCGCGACCATCCATGCCCCGATCCCGCGCGCCATGTAGAACATGCCCAGCGTCGCCACGAAGGCCGGCATGGCGAACCGCGTCACCAGGAACCCGTTGAGCATCCCCGCTGCGGTCCCCGCCCCGAAGGCGATCAGCACCGCGATCCACGGATCCAGCCCGATATTCTTCATCAGGAAAGCCGCCGTCGCCCCCGATAGCGCCAGCACCGAACCGACCGACAGGTCGATATCGCCGTTGGCGATGACGAAGGTCAGCCCCACGCTGAGAATGGCGATCTCGGTCGTCGCCAGCAGCAGGTTGAACGAGTTGTTGAGGTTCCCCCAGAAGTCGGGCCTGAGATACAGCCCGATCAGCCACAGCACGACGACGAGGATGATCGCCGCGGCGTCGCGGCGCTGCAGGAACCCCAGGATACCGCGGCGGCCGAACCGCGCCGTCGCCCTGGTTCCACGCGTCTGCGCGCCCTCGATGGCGACGCCCCCGATGTCCGGAATCGACGGCATCGGCTTGTTGCGCACCCGCGCCCAGGCCCGCTGCAGAACCTTGCGCCGGATAACATAGGGCTCCAGCAGCACCGCGATCAGAAGGATCGCGCCCAGGAACGCCGGGACGGCCCCCGGCGGAAGCTGGGCGATGGTTTGCACCTGCATCTCGATGTCGTTGACGACCATGGTACGCGTGACGGGAATGCCCTCGCGCAGCACCTTGTCGATCAGAACGACAAGAATGGCGCCCAGGCACGCCCCCGTAATACGCCCGCGCCCGCCCAGGATGGAGGCACCGCCCACGATCACCGCCGCGATGACGATCAGCTCGTTTCCCTGCCCGTATTGCGAGGTGACGGTGTGGTCCTGCGCCATGTGCATCAGGCCCGCAAGCGTCGCGCAGAAAGCGGAAATGATATAGGCGCGCATGCGCACCCAGCGGGTGCTGATGCCGGAATACTCGGCCGCCTGCGCGTTGCCGCCGGTCGCGTAGGTTTCCGCGCCCCAGCGCATGTAGGCGAGCACGATCGCCCCGATCACCGCCACGACCGCGAAAAGAACGATCTGATTGTTGAAGCCCAGCGCATTGTCCGCGCCCAGGCCCAGCACCCATTCGGTGTCGGCCTTGCGCGTAAAGCTCATGGTGCGTCCGCCCGACAGCCCGAGCACGAACCCGCGCCCGATGAACAGCATGGTCAGCGTCCCGATGAAGGCGGGCACCTGCAGATAGGCGACGAGGATACCGTTGATCACCCCGATGGAGAGCCCGACAGCCGTGGCTATGGCGATCGCCGGCCACACGCCCATGTCGTAGCCGGTCGGCGCGTAGCACAACGAAAACACGATGGCGACGAGACCCAGCGTCGAGCCCACCGACAGGTCGAGATCCTTGTTGATGATGACGAACGCCATGCCCACGGCCATGACCCCGAAGCGCGAGGAATCGCGCAGGACGGCGTGGAAGGCGTCGGTCGAGCCGAAGAAGTCGGGGTTGATGGCAACCCCGCCCAGATAGAGCGCCAGCATGAAAACCAGCAGCCCGACCTCCCAGCCGCCGACCAGCGGCGAAGGCGGGCGCTCGGTTGCGCGCGACGGCGCAGCGGAAAGTGTATCAGACAAGACCGGCCCCTTGGATCAAAGGTGCGCGGGGGTTTCCCTCCCCCGCGCACGCGCGTCTGCTATGGCGATGCTGGAGCGTGTCCAGAAAAAGTGGCACCCACTTTTTCGGTTCGGACGCACGACAACACAAAGACTTGAGGGTGTCGGGCTGAATGCAGTTCAGCGCGACACACTCTAGTTCTCGTAACGCTCGCCGACCTGGTCGACAGTCTCCTCGGTCACGAGCTGGGCCCGTGTATCGAGGTTCGCCGCCGACACGTTGCGGTCGATCTGCAGATAGAGCTGCGCCACCGGCCAGAACCCCTGCAGGAAGGGCTGCTGCCCCAGCGAGCCTGTCAGGTCACCGTTGGCGATCAGCTCCTGCTGGGCGGGACCGAGATCGAACCCGAAGGCGCAGACCTCGCCGGTCAGGCCCTGCTGGTTGATCGCATTGCCCAGCGCCGGCGTCACGAAGGCGTTGCCGGCAAAGGCGCCGACCACGTCGCCGCGCGACTCGATCAGCGAGGAGATCGAGGCCACGATGTTGTCCTGGTCGACGTCGATGCCGATGTTCTCCGGCCCTGCGTCCACCACGAAGTCCTCGAGCCGGCCGGCGTCGTTAAGCGTCGTCAGCGTCGCCTCGAAGGCCGCGGTCACACGGTTGTTGACCTCGACATTGCCCAGCGTCGTGGTGCTGGGAAAGATGATCGAGCCACCCTCGGCATCACGCTCGAGCAGGCAGTTGGCAATCGCCTCGCCGGCGATCGCGGCAGCCGAGGCGTCCTGCCCGGTATGGCTGATCTGCGAGCGCATGTAGAGGTTGGGGTCATACGAGTTCGTCGTCGCGACCGGCACGCCCTTGTCGAGCATCGTCTTGACGATATCGTCATAGGCACCCGACTGCGGCGTGGTCAGGATCAGCCCGTCGATCGTGGGATCCTGCACCACTTGGTTCAGGATCTCGATCTCGCGCGGAATGTCGTCCACCGGCGCTTCGGAGCCGAGCATGACCAGATCGATCCCGAAGGCGTCCGCGGCCACCTTGGCGCCCACATACGTGGCGTCGAAGAAGCCGTTGCCCGCGGTATGCGTGACGATGGCGAAGGTCAGCTTGCCGTCATCGGAATGGAAGTCGTCCGTGCCCGGTGCCTCCTCGGCGGCCTCGTCGAAGCTGTAGCCGCCGACCGCCTGGTCGATCTCGCCACCCTGGGCAAACGCCCCCGTGACGCCGGCGACAAGAAACGCACACGCACCAATACTGGTGAGTAACAAATGTCTCATATTTTCCTCCCTTGGCTGGTTACCCAGCATTTCGCTAAAGCGAAAACCAATTACCGGTAGCACAAGGTCGCCCCGAAACATACCGGCAAAGGGCACCAGTAACCCCGGTGCCCCCAAAAACATCCCACCTTCCGGTTACTTACGCAACACGAGTAACGCCGAGTACTTTGAATTAACGATAATACAAACGAACGCGACGCTCCGCTTGTCGCGGTATGCAGATACCGAAAGCAAAGCGCCCGGCTGGAGCGTTTGCAGGACAAATGGGTACCACTTGTCCGGTCCGAATGAACAGCTTCCTGAAAGCTCACAGCTAGAGGCCGGGGCGCTGCGGAACTATCCCTGGAACCGGTTGTTGCGCGGGAACCCGGTGGGCGGCTGCCGCCCGGCCTGGGCACGTTCGCCGACCCAGTCGCGCAGCTCCTCCATCGACTTGGTGAACACGCGCCCCGAGCTGTCCCGCCAACTCAATCCCTCCTCCGAAGAGAAGGTCTTGAGGTCCGAAATCCCGCCGTCGCGGTACTTCTGCAGCCTGTTGCCCTTGCCCCGGCTCATCGCGGGCAGCTGCGAGGCGGGGAACACCAGGAGCTTCCTGTTCTGCCCGATGACCGCCACCATGTCGCCGGTCACCGGCACGCACAACTTGGCTTCCACCTGTCCCGAGACGTTGAGCACCTGCTTGCCCTTGCGGGTGTTGGCGATCACGTCGTCTTCGGAGACCACGAACCCGTTCCCCGCGGTCGAGGCCACCAGGCGCTTCGTGCCGGGCTTGTGCACGAACAGGTCCACGATATCGTGTCCCTCCTCGATATCGACCATGATGCGCACCGGCTCTCCGTGCCCGCGCCCGCCGGGCAGCTTGTCGGCTCCCAGCGTATAGACCTTGCCGCCCGTGGTGAGCATCAACAGCTTGTCCGTCGTCTCGCACTTGATCGCGAGCTTGAGGCTGTCACCGGACTTGAACGCCTGGCCCGCCGGATCGGCATTGTGCCCCTTCATCGCGCGAATCCAGCCCTTTTCGGACAGGATTACGGTGATCGGCTCACGCTCGATCATCATCGCGTCGATATCGACATCGCCCGCTTCCGGCGCCGTCTCGAACGTGGTGCGGCGCGGGCCCAGCGGATGGTCGTCGCCATAGGCGTCCCGGATTTCCTGCACTTCCGTGGCGATCGCACCCCACTGCCGCCGGTCGGAGGCGACCAGCGCCTCGAGATGCTTCTGCTCCTCGACGAGATTCTCGTGCTCCTTGCGCAGCTCCATTTCCTCGAGCTTGCGCAGCGAGCGCAGCCGCATGTTGAGGATCGCCTCGGCCTGCACGTCCGTCAATTCGAAGGTGCGCATCAGCTCGTTCTTGGGCTCGTCCTCCTCGCGGATGATGCGGATCACCTCGTCGAGGTTGAGGAAGGCGACGATATAGCCGCTCAACACCTCCAGCCGGTGCGCGATCTGCTCCAGCCGATGGTTCGAACGGCGCACCAGCACGTCCTTGCGGTGCTGCAGCCAGGCACGCAGCGCGTCCGCCAGGCTCATCACCTTAGGCACGGTGCCCTTGTCGAGCACGTTCATGTTCAGCGCGAACCGGTTCTCCAGCTCGGTCAGCTTGAACAGGCTCTCCATCAGGATCACCGAGTCCACCGTCCGGCTCTTGGGCTCGAGCACCAGACGGATGTCCTCCGCGCTTTCGTCGCGCACGTCCTTGAGCAGCGGCAGCCTGCGCGCCATCAACAGCTCGGCGATCTTCTCGATCAGCCGCGACTTCTGCACACCGTAGGGAATCTCCGTCACGACGATCTGATAGCCGCCGCGCCCGGTATCCTCCGCGTGCCAGCGCGCCCGGATGCGGAAACCGCCGCGTCCGGTCGTATAGGCCTGTTCGATGCTTTCCCGGCTCTCGACCATGATCCCGCCGGTGGGCATGTCGGGCCCCGGCACGAACTTGATCAGGTCGGCCGTCGTCGCCTCCGGATGATGGATCATGTGCAACGCGGCATCGCACAGCTCGGCCACGTTGTGCGGCGGGATGGACGTCGCCATGCCCACCGCGATGCCGCTCGCCCCGTTCGCCAGCAGATGCGGGAAATTCGCCGGCAGCACCACCGGCTCTTCCGCCGATCCGTCATAGTTGGGCCGGAAGTCGACAGCGTTCTCGTTGATGCCTTCCATCAGCCGCTGGGCGACGTCGGTCATGCGGCTTTCCGTGTAGCGCATGGCCGCAGGGCTGTCCCCGTCGATATTGCCGAAGTTCCCCTGCCCGTCGACCAGCGGATAGCGCAGCGCAAAATTCTGCGCCAGCCGCACCAGCGCATCATAGATCGACTGATCGCCGTGCGGGTGGAACGACCCCATCACGTCGCCCACCACCTTGGCGGACTTCTTGTAGGCACCGTCCGGATCGAGCCGCAAAAGCCGCATGCCGTGCAGGATCCGCCGGTGCACCGGCTTCAGCCCGTCGCGGGCGTCGGGCAGCGCGCGCTGGGTGATCGTCGAGAGCGCATAGCTCAGGTACCGCTCCTCGAGCGCCTTCCTGAGATCGACTATGCGGTGTTCATCGCCCTCGTCGGGCGGCAGGAGATCGCTATCGGCCATGGATATTCCAGAAACTGGGACGAATCACTGAGGTCACTATACCCGAGGTGATAGCATCGTGATCAGCGGTTCGCGCGTGGAGGGCGGACTGATTTGCCGCGCTGTCCACACATGCACGGCCATGAAATGCCCCGTCAAGCGGAAGGCGGCAACGAGGTCCTCCGCATTCGGCGTCGTGCCGGTCGTCAGGAATTCCGGCAGGGCCAGAAGCTTGTCGATATAGGGCGCCGCCGCCGCGCGCGACACCGCCCGCCCCGATTTCGGCGAGACATGCGTCAGATCCGTGGTCGCGCCCGTCGCCGCGCACGACGTGAGGTCCAGCCCGAAGCCCAGTTCGTCCAGCAGAACCAGCTCGAACCGCGCCAGCCGCGCCGCACGTGCAAGCTCGTCTTCCTCGCTGTCGAGAATATCGAGCGCCATCGACAGCAGGCGGTCATGCGGATCGCGCTCGGGCAGCAGCCGCAGATGCTCGAACAGGAGCTGCGAGGTATAAAGCCGGGTCCGGTCCGCGATCAGCTCCGCCGCCCGCGCATTGACCAGCTCGACCGTGTAGTTCCCCAGGTGCTCCTCGAGCCGCGCCCGCCATGTCAGCTGCACGTCGTTCCCGGGTTGCAGCGTCGCGGAATGCCGCGGCGACCGTCCCCCGCGCACCAGCCCGAGATGCCGCCCCCGGCCCTCGGCCATCGCCTCGACAATCACGCCGCTCTCGCCATACCGGCGCACGCCGATGATCAGCCCGTGCCCCGACCACTCCATTTCAACTTGTCTTTCCGATGGTTTCAGGCAGCGGGATATTCCTCGATGGCATCGAGTTCGGCCTGCTTGGCCTTGGTCTCGACGGCCAGGTCATGGGCCATCTGCATGTTGAGCCAGAAATCCGGCGAGGTCCGGAAATGTTTGGCCAGCCGCAGGGCCGTGTCGGGCGTGACCCCCACCTGCTCCTTGACCAGCCGCTCGATCCGCGTGCGCGGCACGTTGAGCCGCCGCGCCAGAGCGCCGGCCGAAAGCCCGAGCGGCTCCAGATACTGCTCCCGCAGAATCTCGCCCGGATGGATCGCGGGATCGAAATGAATAGCCATATCAGCCTCTTGTCTCAAACTCCTGAGCCTCAATGATAGTCAACGATCTCGACATCCTCCGCCCCGCCTTCGGACCAGACGAAGCAAATCCGCCACTGCGCGTTGATCCGGATGCTGTGCTGTCCTTCCCGATCGCCCTTCAGGGCTTCGAGCCGATTGCCCGGCGGGGAGCGCAAGTCATCCAGCGTGGTCGCGGCGTGGAGCATGTAGAGCTTCTGTCGTGCGGCACGAACAAGGCCGGCCGGAAACCCCTTCGGCGCCCGGCCGCCGACGATCCGCTCAGCCTTCTTGTCCTTGAACGAACGGATCAATCCACGCCCTCGCCATTGAGTGTATCATAACATGATACATACACGAGGCAAGAAGTTTGTATCAGGACATGATACAAACTCGTTTGGGCCTACTCGTTCGGAAACTCCAGCCCCATCTCGCGATAGCGCCCCGGATCGTCGGCCCATTTCTCGCGCACCTTGACGAACAGGAACAGGTGCACCTTCGTCTCGAAGATGTCCGACAGCTCCGCCCGCGCCTCGGCGCCGATGGCCTTGATGGTCTGCCCGTTGCGCCCCAGCACGATCTTCTTGTGGCTGTCGCGGGTGACGTAGACGACCTGCTCGATGCGGATCGAGCCGTCCTTTTGCACCTTGTAACTCTCGGTCTCGACCGTCGCGTTATAGGGGATCTCGTCGTGCACGCGCAGGAACAGCTTTTCCCGCGTCACTTCCGCCGCCGTCAGCGCCGAGGTGAGATCGGTCAGGTGATCCTCGGGGAAATGCCACGGCCCCGCCGGCACCGTGCGCGCGCACCACGCCATGAAATCCGCTACCCCGTCACCCTTGAGCGCCGAGATCATGAACGTTTCCCGGAACTCCAGCCGCTTGTTCAGCTCGT
Organism: uncultured Devosiaceae bacterium; assembly: GCA_964572555.1. Lineage (GTDB taxonomy): Bacteria > Pseudomonadota > Alphaproteobacteria > Rhizobiales > Devosiaceae > CAZNHG01. The sequence continues at coordinate 8,419 of CAZNHG010000021.1, forward strand.
CAGCCAGCGCCAGAAGCGTCTCCGGCTTGACCTTGTCGACCTTGTTGAGAACCAGCGCCTTGGGATGCGGCACCTGTTTCAGCCCATCGGCCAGCGCCTCCACCTCCGGCGTCAGTCCCTTTTGGGCATCGACCATGAAGGTGACGACGTCTGCGTCTCCCGCCCCGCCCCAGGCGGCGTCCACCATGGCCCGGTCGAGCCGGCGCCTGGGCGCGAAGATCCCCGGCGTGTCGACGAAGATCATCTGGCTGCCGCCCTCGGTCACCACGCCGCGGATCTGCGCGCGCGTGGTCTGCGCCTTGTGGGTGACGATGGAAACCTTCGTGCCCACCAGCGCGTTCAGAAGCGTCGACTTGCCCGCGTTCGGCGCCCCCACGAGGGCGACGAACCCGCACCGCACTTCGCCGCCGGCTCCGTCCTGCTCGCTCACAGTCCCGTTTCCCAGACTTTTTCGCGGATGAGAAACTGCTCGGCCGCCTTGTGTTCCGCGATCTTCTTGGACGGTCCTTCCGCCTGCTCGGAGTCGAACCCCGAAAGCTGCACGGCGATGGTGAAAATCGGCGCATGATCCGGCCCGCCGCGCCCGACCTCGGCATAGACCGGCGGCTCCAGCCCGCGCGCCTGCGCCCATTCCTGCAGAACCGTCTTGGCATCGGCCCGGCCGGTATTCGCCTGTCCGATCATGCCGCCGAACAGCCGCTCGACGAGCCTGTAGGCTTCCCGCAGCCCCCCGTCGCAGTAAACCGCGCCGATCACCGCCTCGCAGACATCGGCAAGGATCGCGTCCTTGTACGCGCCGCCGCTGCGCGCCTCGCTGTCTCCCACGCGAATGACGCTGCCAAGGTCCAGCCCGCGCGCCACGTCGGCACACGTCTCCTTGCGCACCAGCGTGTTCAGCGTGCGCGAGAGTTCGCCCTCGTTCGCGCCGGGCAGGTTGCGGTGCAACAGGTCGGCCACCACCAGCCCCAGCACCCGGTCCCCGAGGAATTCGAGCCGCTGATACGAGCGCGCGGTGCGCTTGGCCGGCGCCACCGCGCTCGAATGCGTCAGGGCCTGTTCGAGCAGATCGGGGTCGGCGAAATTGTAGCCGAGCCGGGCTTCGAGTTCGCCGGTCCCCCGCACGCGCTTCGTCATTGATAGACCGACTCGAACATGCGGTCCCACCGCACATTGGCGGGCCACTGCCAGATCTGCCAGGGCGGAATGTTGTCCTGGATCGAGAAGAACCGTGCCTCGGCCTTGCCGATCAGGTTCCCCTCCGGCACATAGCCGACCGCGTTCAGCACGCGGCTGTCCTGCGAGCGGTCGCGGTTGTCACCCATCATGAAGTAGTGATCCGCCGGCACGACGTACTCCGAGGTGTTGTCGAGCGGCATGTCGTCGGCGATCTCCTGGATGGTGTGCTCCACCCCGTTGGGCAGGGTCTCGCGGTAGACGGTGACCGGCACCGTCACGCCGTAGCTGTCCGTATCCGTCGACTGCCCGATCTCCTCGCGCTCCACGGGCTCGCCGTTGATGTTGAGCACACCGTCGACCATCTGGATGGTGTCACCCGGCATGCCGATGACGCGCTTGATATACGGGTCCGACTGCGGCACCGGGCGAAACACCGCGATATCCCCGCGGTTCGGCTCGCGCCCCAGCAGCCGCCCGTTGAACGGCACCAGGCCGAACGGGAACGAGTATTGCCCGTATCCCCAGGTATATTTCGCGGCGAGCACGTAGTCCCCGATCATCAGGGTCGACTGCATCGACGAGGTGGGGATCGAAAACGGCTGAAACAGAAACGTGCGGAAGACCAGCGCGATCAGCAGCGCCTCGATGATGACAACGACCGTTTCGCGCAGTTCGGAGTGCTTCGCCTTCTCGGCGCGCTGTTTGGGCTGGCTCATATGGGTTCCTGAAGTTCCTCGAAACTGGTTAGAAGAGCGCCGGGGTTTGGTCAACCGGAAGCGCCTCGATGATGACGAAGGCCTGCGCCATGCCGCCGTCATCGGTGATGGTGAGGTGAATATGCGGCGCGTGTCCCTCGGGAACAAGCTGACTCAATATCGCAGCCGCCCCGCCCGTCAGCGCGAAGGTCGGCTTGCCCGACGGCAGGTTCACCACCCCCATGTCGCGCCAGTAGACGCCGCGCGACAGGCCCGTTCCCAGTGCCTTGGCGCATGCTTCCTTGGCCGAGAAACGCTTGGCGTAGGACGCTGCCCGTGCCGCGCGCCGGTCGGACTTTTTCCGCTCGATCTCGGTAAAGCACCGATGGGTGAAACGCTCGCCGAACCGGGCAAGGGTCTTCTCGACTCTGTCGATGTGGCACAGATCGTTGCCCAGCCCGATGATCATGACGCCGCCTAGTTGAGCCCGCGGCTGCCGGGTTTCACCGCCGGCAGCGCCGCCAGTTCGGGCGGCAGCTGGTCTTCCGGATAGGCCGGCACCTTGTACTCGGTCAGCGCCACCAGCGGCACGCCGACATCGGCCTCGCCCGCGGAGCGGTCGATCAGGCACGCCGCGGCCACCACGTCCGCGCCGATCCGCTTCATGCAGTCGATGCACTCGCGGATGGAAAGCCCCGTCGAGACGATATCCTCGACCACGATCACCTTTTCCCCCTTCGCGATCTCGAAGCCGCGCCGCAATTCGAACTGCCCGTCCACGCGCTCGGTATAGATCGCCGGCAACCCCAGGTGCCGCGCCGTCTCGTAGCCCGGGATAACCCCGCCCATCGCCGGCGCAACGACCTGGCTCACATCGGCATACCCCGCGGCGCGGATCTTTTCGGCCAGCGCCCGGCACAGAACCTCGGCCTTCTCGGGCCGGCGGAAAACCAGCGCCTTCTGCAGGAAAACCGGAGAACGCAGGCCCGAGGAGAGGATGAAATGCCCCTCGAGGATCGCCCCGCACTCGCGGAAGATATCGAGAACTTGGCTCTGGTTCATTGCGCGGGTTCCTTCAGGCGCTGCTGCTGGCTCCAGTCGATCTCGGAAATCGCATCCGCGTCGGCGAACGAGGCACGCTGGACTTCCGAAAGGTTCGGTGTCTGTTTCAACGTGGTGAGCACCTGTGTCAACTGCGCCACATCGCGCAACTCTATCTCGAAAACCAGCTTGTGAAAGTCCGGAGACGCCATGACCATGAAAAGGTTATGGATATTGCCCTCGCACGCGGCAATGCCCGACGACACCTGCGCCAGCAGCCCGGGCTTGTTCAACGCCAGCATGGAGACCGCCACCTTGTAGCTGCGGTCCTCGTAGGCGGCGACATCCCAGCGCACGTCGATCCATGCCACGTCCGAGTCGTGCAGGTCGACCAGCGCGTCCGAATGCACCGGATACACGGTGATCGTGCCGTCCGGCGTCAGGATGCCGATGATGCGGTCCCCTGGCACCACGCCTTCGGGTGATACCTTCACGTCGGTATCGAGTCCCAGCTTGGCGAGCGCCGCCTTCCCCTTGGCGCCCAGCGTTTGCCCGCCCGGCACGCGGAACTTGAAGGTGTGCGACGCGCGCAGCGAGAACCATCCGTCCGCCTGATCGGGCAGCGGCATGGTGACCTTGGGCGTCTTGCGCCGCGTCACACCCTTCACGGCTGCCGCCATGGTCAGAAGGTGATCGGTCTCGACCTTGCCCTCGCCGATGGCGGAAAGCATTTCGTCCCTGGTGCCGAACTCGAGCCGCTCGGCCAGCGTGCCGATCTGCTTCTCGTTCAACTCCGTGGACTCGCGCTTCAGCAGGGAATCCAGGATCTGGCTTCCAAGCGTCATGGCGCGCTGATGGCTGGACATGCGCACCGCGCGGCGGATTGCGGCCCGCGCCTTGCCCGTCGCCGCGATGCTCTCCCAGTTGGCCGGCGGCGAATGGTTGGGGTCGACAGTAATCTCCACCTCGTCGCCGCTGTGAAGCGTCGTCACCAGCGGCACCACCGCCCCGTTGATCTTCGCGCCCACGCAGGTATCGCCGAGCTCGGTATGCACGGCATAGGCGAAGTCGATCGGCGTCGCCCCGCGCGGCAGCGCGATCAGCCGCCCGCGCGGCGTGAAGCAGAAGACCTGGTCCTGGAACAGCTCGAGCTTGGTGTATTCGAGGAATTCCTCGGTGGAAGCGCCCGTGGTCAGGTGCGAGATGGTCGAGCGCAGCCAGCTGTAGGCCCGGCTTTCGCTCGCCAGCCGCTGCAGGTTCTCGCTCGCATTGTCCTTGTAGAGCGCGTGGGCGGCGATGCCGTACTCGGCGACTTCGTGCATGGCGCACGTACGGATCTGCAGCTCCACACGCTGCCGGCCCGGCCCCACGACCGTGGTGTGGAGCGAGCGGTAGTCGTTGTACTTGGGAACCGAAATATAGTCCTTGAACCGCCCCGGCACGACCTTCCACGTCGTGTGCACCACGCCGAGCGTGCGATAGCAGTTTTCCTCGGTATCCACGATCACGCGGAACCCGATGATATCGGAGAGTTGCTCGAGCGCGATGGACTTGCGCTCGATCTTGGAAAAGATCGACCAGGGCGACTTGAGCCGCCCCTGCACGTCCGCCTCGATCCCTTCCGCGTTGAAGCGTTGCTCGAGCTCGCGCGACACCTCCTCGATGGTCTCGGCGTTGCGCTTCTCCATTGCCGCCAGCCGGTCGACGATCGCCTTGTAGTGGTCGGGCTGCAGCGTGCGGAACGCGATGTCCTCGAGTTCGGACCGCATGTCCTGCATGCCCATGCGCCCGGCGAGCGGCGCATAGATGTCCATGGTCTCCTGCGCGATGCGCTTGCGCTTCTCCGGCGGCACGAATTGCAGCGTGCGCATGTTGTGGAGCCGGTCGGCCAGCTTGACCAGCAGAACGCGCACGTCCTCCGAAATCGCCAGCAGCAGCTTGCGCAGGTTCTCGGCCTGGGCCTCCTCGCGGGTGACGAGGTTCAGCCGCTCGATCTTGGTCAGCCCCTCGACGATCGCGCCGATCTCGTGGCCGAACATCTGGTCGATCTCGGCCCGCGTTGCATCGGTATCCTCGATGGTATCGTGCAAGAGCGCCACCGCTATGGTGGCGTCGTCGAGCTTGAGATCGGTCAGGATCGCGGCGACTTCCAGCGGATGCGCGAAATACGGGTCACCCGAGGCCCGGGTCTGCGACCCGTGCTTTTGCATGCCGTACACATATGCCTTGTTCAAAAGAGCTTCGTCGGCATCCGGGTTATAGGCGAGAACCCGCTCCACGAGCTCGAATTGGCGCATCATCGGCCGCTGTACACTCCCTGCTTACGACCACTTGTGAACCCGCATCCCGCCGGAACGGTCGAAATGCGGCCACAACTAAAAAGGGTGCCGGAGCGGCTCCGGCACCCTTGAAAGATATAGGTTTTCGCAGCCTGCGATCAATCTTCGCGGCGTTCGGGCGGCGCAAGGCTTTCGATGCTGCGCAGCAACTCGTCCTCGCTCATCGTGTCGAAGGTGTCGGTATCCTCGTCCGAACCGCTCTCGATAACCGGGGCGGTATGCTCTTCGGGCTCGTCCACCTCCACGTACTTCTGGAGGGAATGAATGAGATCCTCACGCAGATCCTCGGGCGAGATCGTGCCGTCCCCGATTTCGCGAAGGGCCACAACCGGATTCTTGTCGTTGTCGCGGTTGACGGTGATCTGCGAACCGGACGAGATCATCCGGGCACGATGCGCCGCCATCAGCACGAGATCGAAGCGGTTGTCGACTTTTTCAATGCAGTCTTCAACGGTGACGCGAGCCACGGCCATCTCCACTCTGGTTGGGAAGTTGCCGCTGCATACACGAAACGTCTCTCAGTGACAAGAATAATGCGCCTGGAGCGTTTTCAGAACAAGTGGATACCACTTGTTCGGTTCGAGAACGCGACCACTTGGAATCTGGATCGCCCGACGATCCAGGACCGTATTTCACGCGCGTATCAACCGTGTTGAAAAAATTACCTCCAAGATGTGGACATATTGTTGTTCACATTAGCGTCATATCGTAAGAACGGGGTTGCTGCGGGTGGCTGCGCGTACCATCTAAATAATCGAAAACACCCGTGAATACTGGACGAACAAGGGAACCCCGGATGGGCGCGGCGACGCGGGAATGGCATCGGCGCGAGCAATCCGGTACAAAGAGTGTAACGTATAACCCGGTGCTGCTGGCATTTCTGCCCATGGGACGAGGAGCACAGGCAAACAATATCTGGAGTGGTTTGAAAAATGATGCTCGACCCGCGTGAGAAGGTGGCCCTGTTCATCGATGGCGCCAATCTCTACGCAACTTCCAAGGCGATCGGTATCGATGTGGATTACCGCCGGCTGCTCTCGGAATTTCAGAGCAAGGCCTATCTCGTCCGTGCTTACTATTACACGGCCCTGGTGGAGGATCAGGAGTATTCCTCGATCCGCCCGCTGATCGACTGGCTGGACTACAACGGCTACTGCGTGGTCACCAAGCCGGCCAAGGAGTTCACCGACTCCTCCGGCCGCCGCAAGGTCAAGGGCAACATGGACATCGAGCTGACCGTCGAGGCGCTCGACATGTCCCAATACTACGACCACATGTTCCTGTTCTCCGGCGACGGCGATTTCACGGCCCTTGTCTCCGCCCTGCAGCGCCGCGGCAAAAAGGTCACTGTCGTCTCCACCTTGACGACCCAGACCCCCATGATCGCGGACGACCTGCGCCGCCAGGCCGACCACTTCGTCGATATCGTCGAACTGGCCAAGACCGTGGGACGCGACGCGGCCGACCGCGCAACGCCTGCAAAGGAATCCGAAGCGACGTCCAACGCCTAGTCCGTGTCGTGACGGTTCCCGCCGATCCGCCACTGGACTGCCGGCTCTGCCCGCGCCTCGCCGCGTTCCGCGACGAGAACCGTGCCGCGCATCCCGATTGGTTCAACGCGCCCGTACCCGCCTGGGGCGACGGCGCGGCCAGGCTGGTCGTGGTCGGCCTCGCGCCCGGCCTGAGGGGCGCCAACCGTACGGGCCGCCCCTTCACCGGCGACTTCGCCGGCGACCTGCTCTACCAGACCCTTGGGCGCGCCGGCATGGCGCACGGCACTTATGACGCCCGCCCCGATGACGGTCTCGCCCTCGAGGACGTGGTCATCGTCAACGCCGTGCGCTGCGTACCCCCGCAGAACAAGCCGGTCGGCGCCGAGATCAGGGCCTGCCGCCAATACCTCGCCGCGAGCTTCGACGCCCACCCGCGGGGCCGCGTTTTCCTCGCCCTCGGCCGTATCGCCCACGAGAGCCTGCTGACCACCTTCGGCGCCCGCCGCGCCGCCTACCCCTTCGCCCACGGCGCCCGCCACGAACTCCAGGACGGGCGCGTGCTCTACGACAGCTACCACTGCTCGCGCTACAACACGAACACCGGCCGCCTCACCCAGGACATGTTCGAAAACGTCGTCTTTGCCGCCGCGCGGGAGGCGCGGGGTTAGAGCGTTTCAGAAGTGAAGCGGAACGGCATCCACCTGTTCGGTTCGAAAACGCTACCGCTCGGGAACCTAGCAGCTAGCTGTGCTCCTTCAGGATCCGCCGTTTCTCGCGGTTCCAGTCCCGTTCCTTCTCGACCTCGCGCTTGTCGTGCCGCTTCTTGCCGCGCGCCAGCCCGATCAGCAGTTTGGCAATGCCGCGGTCGTTGAAGTACAGCCGCAGCGGCACGATGGTATTGCCCCCGCGTTCCACCTCCTGCGACAGCCGTGCCAGCTCACGCCGGCTCACCAGCAGTTTCCGCCGGCGCCGTTCGTTGTGATTGAACTGGTTCGCCTGCACGTATTCCGGGATATGCGCGTTGATCAGCCACAGCTCGCCGCCCTCGGGCGAGACATACGCCTCGGTGATCTGCGCCTTGCCCGTACGCAGCGATTTCACCTCGGTGCCGGACAGCGCCAGCCCGGCCTCGAGCGTGTCGAGAATCTCGAAATCGAACCGGGCGCGCCGGTTATCGGCGACCATGCCCGTGCTGATCAGGCCTTTCGCCTTGCTCTTGGCAGCCATTTTGCGACATTCACGCCAGTCCGGCGTGCTCCAGTGCGGAATCGATGATCGCGGCGGTATCGGCGCTCACGTTGACCAGCGGCAGCCGCACCTGGTCCCCGCACAACCCCAGGCGCTTCGCCGCATACTTCGCGCCCGTCGGATTGGGTTCGACGAACAGCGCCTTGTGCAGCGGCGCCAGCTTGTCCTGCAACGCCAGCGCCTTGGAGAAATTCCCCTGAAGGCTCGCCGACTGGAATTCGGCGCAAAGGCCCGGCGCAATGTTCGAGGATACCGAGATGCACCCCTTGCCGCCATGGGCGTTGAACCCCAGCGCCGTGATGTCCTCGCCCGAGAGCTGGATGAAATCCTCCCCGAGCTTCTGGCGCTGCAGGCTCACCCGCGCCATGTCGGCCGTGGCATCCTTCACCCCGGCGATGTTCGGGCACGCCTCGCGCAGCCGCGCCATCGTGTCCACCGAGATATCGATAATCGACCGGCCGGGAATGTTGTACATGAACACCGGCAGATCGATCGACCGCGCGATCGCCGCAAAGTGCTGGAACAGCCCTTCCTGGTTGGGCTTGTTGTAGTACGGCGCCACGCACAGCACGCCGTCGGCCCCGGCCTCCTGCGCGAACTTGGCCAGCCCCACCGCTTCCGCCGTGGAGTTGGACCCCGCCCCGGCCATCACCGGCACGCGCTTGTCGGCGGCTTCGATGCAGATCTCGACCACCCGGCGGTGCTCGTCATGGGAGAGCGTGGGGGATTCCCCGGTCGTGCCCACCGGCACCAGCCCGTGGCTGCCTTCCTTGATCTGCCAGTCGACGAAGCGGGCGAACGCTTTCTCATCCACTCGCCCGTCGCGAAATGGAGTGATAAGCGCCGTGATAGACCCGCTGAACATGATGAATTCCTCAGTCTGCGCCCGCACTCACGCGGGCGTCTGCGTGATTTTACATAAATGCGATTAATGCCCGGTTGAAGCTCGCCATCTTCCGGACAGAGTTGCGCACCATAGTTTGTGACATCCGGCCCGGCAAGTCGGGCATTCGGAGCGATTTTTCGAGGCAAGTGAAGATCACTTGCCGGGCCGCGAACGCGGCCACCCGGGACACATCAAGTGGCACGAGCGGCGCGTCACGGCAACCGAATGTTCACCATAGCCTGTCAGAATTGGGGCATGCGTATCCTGTCGAGTGAGCTGCGTACCATGCCCGCCACCCTGCCATATCCCGCACCGCGCCGGGCGACAGCCTTGTGGCTGGGCGCCGCGCTGGCCCTGGCCGTGCTCACCGCACCCGTCATGGCGAACCAGGCGATCGATCCCGTCACCACCGGCTCCGTGCATCCCTCGCCGGCCTCCGAGCGGCCCGGCAGTGTCGAGGCGAGCACCGTGCAGCCCGCGCCGGTCGCCGAGCGCCCCGTCGTCGAGACGCACGGCTCGCTCGCGTTCCAGCGCGCGCTCGGCCTGCTCGACAGCGACAAGGAAGCCGCCTACCGGGCCGCCCGCGGCTTCGGCGACGACGTGGAGCGCCGCACCGTTCAATGGGCCGCCATCTACTATGGCGGCGGCACCATCGACTACGACACCGTCCTGCGCTTCAAGGCCGATGCCCCCGATTTCGCCTCCGACTCGCTCTACCGGACACGCATGGAACAGGCGCTCACGGAAGCGGACAATCCGCCGGGCCACGCGCGCGTCATCGAGCTGCTCGGTGGTTCCATGCCCAATACGCTCGATGCTCAGCTGGCCCTCGCCCGCGCCTATGTCGCCGACGGCCAGGCCGAACGCGCCGGGGATATCGTCAAGTACATCTGGACCCGCAACTTCCTCGATCGCGACACGGAAGCCGAAATCCGCCGCGATTTCGGTTCGCTGCTCACCGGCGACAACCACTGGGCCCGCGCCGTCCACTTGCTCATGCATGACCGCGCCACCGGCACCGAGCGCATCATGGACCGGCTCACCCCCGCCCAGCAGTCCCTCGCAAAGGCGCGCATCGCCGTCTCGCGCAAGAAGGGCAACGCCAAGGCGCTGCTCGACCGCGTCGATCCCGCCTATCGCGATCATCCGCTGTTCTATTTCGCCCTTGCCCAGCAGGCCCGGCGCACCGGCAATCTCGCCCATGCCGTGAGCTATCTCGACCAGGTCGAGGGCACCCCGCCCGACGCCGCCGAATTCTGGTACGAACGCCGCCTCATCGCCCGGCAGGCACTCGCCGGCGGCGCGTTCAAGACGGCCTATGCCGCCGCCGCGGGCTATACGCACGGGCCCGAAGGCCGGCTGGTCGACGCGCGCTTTCACGCCGGCTGGATCGCCATGGCGTTCCTCGACGATCCGGCCACGGCGGAAAAGCACTTCGCCGCGATGACAACGATTTCCACCCTGCCCGACTCCATCACCCAGTCCCACTACTGGCTGGGCAAGGCCCGCGCGGCGCAGGGCAAGACGGAAGCCGCCAACGCCGCCTTCCGCACCGCCGCCGGCCACAACACCGTCTACTACGGCCAGCTCGCCCGCCTCGAGCTGGGCATCAGCTCGGTCGGCCTCAGGAGCCTGCCCGCCTGGCAGCAGAGCAAGCAGGTTTTCGAGGAGCGCCAGCTCGTGCAGGCCGTCAGGCTGCTGAAGGCGAACGATCGCGAGTCCCTTGCCGCGCCGCTGGTGCGCCGGCTCGCCTACACGCTCACCGATCCCGGAGAACTCCTCCTGGCCGCGCGCCTGGCCCAGACCATCGGTGCGCACAACCTCGCCATCCTCATCGCCGACATCGCCGATGGCCGCGGCGTGGCGCTCGACCTGTTCAATTTCCCCAAGGACGGGGTGCCCGCGAATGCCCGGCTGGCGGAAATCGACAAGGCCGCCGTCTACGCCGTGGCGCGGCAGGAAAGCCGGTTCGACGCCACCGCCATCTCCCATGCCGGCGCCCGCGGCCTGATGCAGCTCATGCCTGCCACGGCCCGCGAGGTGGCCCAGCGCGAAGGGCTCGCCTATTCCCCCGGCCGGCTCACCGCCGACCCCGCCTATAACGCCCGGCTCGGCTCGAGCTATCTCGCCACCCAGCTCGACCGCTACGACGGCTCGTTCGTTCTCGCCGCCGCCGCCTACAACGCCGGCGCGGGCAACGTGAACAAATGGCTGAAAACCTTCGGCGATCCCCGTTCGAGCGGCACCGACGCGGTCAGCTGGATCGAGGCCATCCCGTTCACCGAGACCCGCACCTACGTCAAGCGCGTCCTCGGCAACTACATGGTCTACCGCGCCCGCATGGGCGACGAGAGCCTCACCATAGCCGACGCCCTCCGCCGCATCCCGCATTGAGGCACGTCCTGTTGCGACCGGGGCCCGGCAAAGCGGGGTCGGGCGGGGAGCCGGACGGCGGAACGCCACGGCTCACCCCGGTTCACGCGGTCCGTTCGGATGCCCCCTCTTAACCCATACCCGCACCGTCGGTAGACAAACCGGCCCAAAACGAAAAAACTGGCTGACCGGCCCCAGAGCGTTTTCAGGACAAGTGGACGCCACTTGTCCGGTTCGAAAACGCGACCACTCAAGTTCCTGGAAATTGTGTTTTGATTCAATCAGAACACAAGTTCTAGGAGCCGCAACAGCCGTATCGTTTTTCAAGGAATCCGCTCCCGTCATGCGTTTCGTCTCCCCGCCAGCGGATCACCCCCCTTTCGCCGCTCTGCCGGTCCGCACGGTCAGCGGCGTCGCCGCGGGCCATCGCCTGGCGGTGCATGTATCCGGCCGGTTCACCGCCGACGAGCCGCCGCTCATCTGCCTGGCGGGCTTCAACCGCAACATGACGGATTTCACCGACTTCATGCGGCATTACCGCGAGATGGCCTCGCTGGACTGGCCCATGGTCCTGGTCGACCTCGCCGGCCGCGGCCGCTCCAGCTTTTCCGGCGCCCCCGATGCCTATTCGGCTGTCGCCGACGCGGCGGATCTTTCGACCATCGCCCGCGCCCTCGGCATCTCGCGCGCCATCTTCATCGGCCAGGGTCACGGGGGACAGGTGGTCATGGCGCTCGGCGCCCAGCATCCCTCGCTCATCGCCGGGGCGGTGCTGATCAATTCCGGGCCGACCACCGACCCGCGCGGCCTCGTCCGCCTGCGCGCCAACCTTCAGCACATCGCGGGCACCCGCGGCGCCAACCAGGTCCGGCACGTCATGCGCCAGATTCTGAGCGTCGACTATCCCGGCCTGCCCGAGGAGTCCCTCGACGCCCTCGCCGCCCGCACCCACTTCATCGATCGGAAAGGCCGGGCCCAGCCCCTGTTCGACCCGGCCCTCATCCGCTTTCTCGACGGTTTCGACCTCGACGACGCCTTCGAGCCCCAATGGCAACTCTTCGATACGCTGCGCGCCATGCCCCTCATGCTCGTGCGCACCGACCTTACCGACCGCCTCGACACCACCACCTTCACACAAATGCACACCCGCCGCCCCGACGCCACCACCGCCACCTTCAGCGGCGAAGCTTCCCCCGCCCTTCTGAACAACGACCACGAAGTCGCCGAAATCGCCGACTTCGTCATGGGCCTGCACCGAGCCAGACGGCGGCGGACCGTGGCATGAACCATGCCGAGCGGCGGTGATCCGGAAATACTGCCTAAGCCCCGCTCACACTTGTCACGCCCACACAATCCCCACCCACCACGTCATTCCCGCGAACGCGGGAAGGTGGACGTGCTGTGGCACGGCTCGTGTTTGAAACCGCAGCTTAGGTGCTCCGCAGCCCCCTGTTGGATTCCCATTTGCATGGGAATGACGGAGAGGGCAGCCTCCCTCCACACC
>CAZNHG010000022.1:0-2528 GCA_964572555.1 uncultured Devosiaceae bacterium
GGCCAAGTCAGCTTTCGCCGCCGCGCTCGGACTGGCCATCGCCATGATCGGCGTCGACACCCAGACCGGCGTTCCGCGTTTCTCCTTCGGCGAAGTCCACCTGTACGACGGGATCGATTTCCTCGTCGCCATCGTGGGCCTGTTCGCGCTCTCGGAGGTGTTCGTCTTTCTCGAACATCGCAACGACAAGGACAGCACAAGCGGCAAGTCGACCTTCGAGATCGGACGTATCACGCCGCCGCTGTCCATGCTGCGCTACTGCACACCGACCATGATCCGCACCACGATCCTGGGTTTCATCGCGGGTGTCCTGCCCGGCGCCGGCGCTTCGCTCGGCTCCTTCATCGGCTACACCGTGGAAAAGCGCGTGGCCGACAAGGAGGGCACGTTCGGTAAGGGTGATCCGCGCGGTGTCGCCGCCCCCGAATGCGGCAACAACGCCGCCGCGGGCGGGGCGCTGGTGCCCATGCTGGCGCTCGGCGTTCCCGGTTCGGGAACGACGGCGGTGCTGCTCGCGGTGCTGCTGGCGCTCAACATCACGCCGGGGCCACTGCTGTTCGAGCAGAACCCGGACGTCGTCTGGGGCCTCATCGCGGCCCTGTTCATCGGCAACTTCGCGCTGCTGGCGCTCAATATCCCGCTGGTCGGCCTGTTTACCCGCGTGCTTCTGGTGCCGCCGCGCCTTCTCATGCCGATTGTCGCGATGATCTCGTTCGTCGGGATCTACGGCATCTCGGGGTCGAGCTTCGACCTGCTGGTCATGGTCGGCTTCGGCGTTCTGGGCTGGGTGCTGCGCAAGCTCGACGTGCCGCTCGTGCCCATTATCCTCGGTACGCTGCTGGGCAATGCCATGGAATCCAACCTGCGCCGTGCGTTGACGATCGCGAATGGCGACTGGATGACCCTGATCGACTCGCCCCTCTCCATCGGGCTGTGGATCATCGCGTTCGTCGGGTTCGTCCTGCCGATCATCTTCGGCACCAGGCTCAACCGCCATATGCGCATGCAGCGGGACGAAGAAGGTTCGCTTGTCGACTGAAATCCCAGGCAGGGCCGGTCGTGACCGCCGGTCCTGCCCTGCTCGCCAGGAACGTGGCTACTTGCCTTTGATCGGCTCCACCAGACCCCGGACTCCGGGTGTGCCGGCGGCCGTTTCCTTGCCTTTCACCTTCTTGGGTTTCTTGGCTTCGCGGCTGCTGCGTTTTTGACCTTTGGCCATGGTTGTATGTCCTGAATGAAGGGCACTTTCGCCCATCGATCAGTATCTCATGCGCCGGGGCGGGCGCCTAGAATATTTTCAGTAACGCTCTGGACATTTCTCCCGGGCGAAAGCGGGGGGCGGTGTTCTATTCGTTCCGGATGTGCTCGGTACCGGGACGGGCGTCGAGGCCGGCCAACCGGCGTTCGAGCCGCCGGGCACGCGCAGCGAGGACGTCGTACTGGCCCGAGATCAGCTCGCATTCGAGCGAGGCCTGCGCCAGCTCGGCGCGCGTACGGGTGAGTTCTCCCAGATGCCGCCCCGAGATCAGGCCGAGCAGCAGGGCCGTGACGAGATAGACCAGCGGGCCGGTCCATATCTGGCCGAGATAGGTCAGGTAGTCCAACTCGATCGGCCGCGCGGGGAGGCCCATGGTGATCCCCATGCCCGCCCCCGCGGCGGCGGCAATCAGCCCTCCGACCACGCCATATTGCGTGGCCAGTATGGCGACGGCGACAACGACCGGATCGAGAGGCCAGTCAACGCCGCTGAAGATGTCGAGCCGCGCGAGCAGCGTGGCGCCACCGATAAGGACCAGGCCCTCGATCAGGGTCAGTGTGTGCGAGCGCGGTGTGCCTACGGACGCTGCCGCGGGCTTGAACCCCGTCTCGGCCGATGAGTTGAAGTTCATGTGCATGCCTCCAAAAGTCTTCTTCTTGCCGCCGCCCTAACGAGCGATGGATGGATTGTTATCCAGGAATGTCAGCCGGTTGAGCAGGCCGAGCGTGCGCAGCATTAAACCATAGGCCAGAAGAGCCGCCCCCGCGGTCGCCAGCACATAGCCGAGACCCAGCAGTTCGGGCCACTGCATGAGGAGTGCCGTGAACCCGCCGTTGAGCACGAGAAAACCGAGCTGCAACAGCATGAAGGCCCGGCCGAACTGAACGAACAGAATGACGCCGCAGCAGGCCTGAAACAGGAAATGGAACGCCGCTCCCAGAAGGGCTAGCCGCAATACCTGCAGGAACGCGATATCGAGGCCGAGAAGCGTGACCAGAAGCGGGCTGGCGAGTGCCAGCGTCAGGCTGAGCGCGATCTGCAGGACGAAGGCGGACAGGATCCTGTCGATGGTGTCCCTGACCAGCCGCTCACGCTGTGCCTCGATACTGCGCAGGGTGCCGCCGGAATGCACGACATCGCGATAGCGCCGGTAGGCGGTGAAGAAGGCCGTCTCGAGCCATGTCGCAACGACCGCCATCACGGGGATGATCGAGAGATAGGCGATGAACATGGGCACGTCGTAGCGCGGCGCGTGCACCAGCGAATGCCC
>CAZNHG010000022.1:2628-20863 GCA_964572555.1 uncultured Devosiaceae bacterium
GATAGGCGATGAACATGGGCACGTCGTAGCGCGGCGCGTGCACCAGCGAATGCCCGACGATGACGCCCTCGCTCGACTGCCAGACGACGAGTTTGTCGATCCACACGGCCAGGGCGCCGGCGAGACCGGCCAGAACGAAGGTGACAGAACGCGGACGCAGCCGGAAAAGCTGCTTCGGCGCGGTGGTGATGGGGGTGAGCGGGCCGAGGAATGTCTGCACGATCAAGGCGTTGAGAATGGCGAATGCCAGGCAGAGTCCGGCTGCGAACCCGATGATCAGGCCGACGGCGCCCAACCCCGCGTTCGCAAGTCCCAGCCCCAGGGCCACCGAGACGGTCAGTCCCAGCGTGAACCCGATCGTGACCGCCAGGTACTGGCGGATGGCAGCGACCATGGACATGGCGAGCCACAACAGCGCGATCTGCAGCACGCAGAAGGTCGCCGCCCCGGCCAGCGCGGGGTCGAGCTGCAGGATACCGAAGAACAGAGTGGTCCCCGCGATCAACGCGACAACGCTCGTGAGCACCAGCGCCCCGAAATAGACCGACAGGACCTGGTCGAACCGGCGGCTGAACATCAGCGCCGAGACCCTGAGATTGATCTCGAGCGCGGTCGGGCCGGAGATGACCAGCGAGAGTGCGAAGCCGTAGATCACCAGGATGCGGAAGGTCGCCTCCTCCGTCGCGCCGGCCAGCGGCACGCCGAACCAGGAGATGAGCGCCAGCCCCACCATGATGACGATCCACGGGCCCGCCGTGATCATGATCGCGTGACTGGTCGCCATAGACTGGGCGGACAGGTTGTCGATCCGTGTGAGCTTGCTCAGGGCAAATCCGATGCCGGCCATGTCAACCTCGGCTCGTGGCGGTGAGAACGGACGGGGTGAGGTAGCGCCGATAAAGCGCGGAATAGGTATCGGCAATGGCAGCGCTGCGATAGGCGAGGTGCACGCGCTTGCGCAGGCCATTGCCGAGCTCGCGGCGCTTGGCCGGGTCGTTCAAGAGCTCGATCACCGGCGCAGCGAGGTCGTCCGCCGAACCGACGGGCGCGACCGACCCCCCGCGCGGCAGGCGCTTGCCGTTCGGATCGCGTCCACCCTTGAGCATCTCGCGGCAAGCGCCGACATCCGTGGCGATGCACGGCACACCGGCTGCGCCCGCCTCGAGGATGACGAGCGGCTGCGCCTCGCTGATGCTGGTGAGCACCATCACGTCGATCTCGCCGAAATAGTCGCGCACGTCGACCGGACCGGTGAATTCCACGCAGCCATCGAGCCCGCGCGCCGCCACAGCGTCCACGCAGTCCCGCGCGTAGTCGGGATCCTCCTCGTCCGGCCCGATGATCAGGGCGCGCAGATCGGGGATGCTGGCGCGCACGCGCTCGGCGACGTCGATGAAGGTATGCACGTCCTTGATCGGCGTGACGCGCCCGATGAAGGCTATTGTCGGCCGTTCGCTGGTGCGGGGTGCAAGCGTGGCAAAACGGTCCATGTCCACGCCGTTGGGGATGACACGCAGCTTGCGCGGATCGGCGCCCAAGGCCTGCTGGAAGGCGCTGTTCGCCTTGTAGAGCGCGATGACCTCGTCGGCCGCCGAATAGGCGATCCGGGCGAAACTCTCGAACCCCTTGGCCCAGAAGTCGCGCATGTCCCGGCGGTCGTCGGAATAGTCGAAGCCGGTCTCGATACTATTGTTGATCCAGTCCGCCATCAGGATCTCGACACGGCGCTCGTTGGAGTAGATGCCATGTTCGGTGATGAGCACGGGCCGTCCGGTATCGAACGCCGCCCTGGCGGCGACAAGGCCGGCATAGCCGGTCGAGACCGCGTGATAGAGCCGGGCCTCAGGCAGCGGAAATGTCAGGGCGCGCATCACGCCGCCCGCGAGCGCGCGCCAGGCCCAGAAATAGGCGATGAAGGACGTCTGCGGCATGTGAGCGTAGCACTTGCACACCGTTTCCCATGCCCGCGGCGAGTTGAGCAGCATGTTCAGCGACGGGCGCTGTCCCGATGTGCCCAGCCGGTCGGCCAGCGCCGCGAAGTCGGCGAGCTCGCCGGACTCGAACAGCGACGACAGGCGCGTCGCCATCCATTCCGGGCTGGCCACCGGCCAATGACGGCCGCGGCCATATGTATTGCTGTCGAGCAGAAGGTGATGCAGCGCCACCAGGTTTTCCGGCGGCTTGTAGGCCGGCGGCGTCCGGGGCGCCGTCGCGAGAACCGACAGGACCGAGAAGCGGATATCGGGATGGGTACGGATCAGCCAGTTGATCCAGCTCGACACGCCACCGGAAACATAGGGATAGCACCCTTCCGCGATGAGGCAGACATCCGCCTCGGGTTGGGCTGCGCGCTGAGCGCGCCGTGGGAACATGAAGGTCATGATTGCACTCTGGTGTTGTCACTTTCGCCGGGCGCGGCTGCCGCATCTTCGTCGGCCGTGCGGTGCCCGGACACAGCGGCCCGGTCGCCATGGCTCGCACGTGCCCGCGCGCGCAAATGGGATGAGACGGCGGCGGCCTGGACCTTGACCCGCTGGTCGCGGCTGCGCAGGGCGCGGCGCAGGAGCTCGACGCTTTCCGGCCGCGCTTCCGCGGCGATGGAGGCGAAGAAGGCCTGCTTTTCCTTGAGGGTGCCCGAACTCATGAGACGCTTGTGACTGACGGGCAGACGGGAGTCCGCACGCACGAGCTGGTCATCCCGGATGCGGTCGGCCAGCGTGATCGGCTCCTCCGGCATCGGGGCGATCAGATCGTACCATGCAGCGAGCTCGACCTCCGATCGGCGCATCGCGAGTTGTTCGATGACCAGTGCCGCGGCGCCGCCGAGGGGGCCGGCCACACCGACAAGGAAAGTGAACATCTGCAGGCGGCTCGTGCCGCCGCCGGCGCGCTCGATCCCGACGATGACCAGAACGAGCGTGCCAACCAGGACGATATGTCCGGTGATGGCAGTCACAACGGAGAGTTGGCCGAGTACGAGCAGGGTCAGGGCGATGCTCTCAATGCAGATCGCCGCGATCTTGGTGGCCAGTACGAGGCCATGCGTTTCCGGCTCCGGCGGCGGCACCGGGTCCGCGAAGTGTTTGTGGATGGACCGCGTCATGATGGCGTCCTGGGTATATGTCGGGGCGAGCGGGTTGTCCCCGCTGTTGTCCCCATCAATGCCGCACTCCGGCCGACATCATATTGACGAATCTCAATATCGCGCCGTCCTCCGCGGCTAGGGTCCGGCTGTGTACCCCCGAACGGGATTCGCATCACCCGAGCCGAGAGACCGCCATGAGTTTCGGACTGATGAGCCTTTCCGCCCTGCTCGCCGCCGTCGCCGTCGTCATCTCGGCGCATGCGGTGCCCCTGCCCGCGCCGGCGCGGGCCGGCGAGCTGTCGCGGGTGAAGAGCTGGACCTATCAGCTCCAGGGCATCGACGTCGCCGTGCTGGCGCAGTCCAATGCCGACATGCTGGTCATCGACTACTCGCGTGATGGGAGGGAGGCCAACGCGTTCTCCGCCGCCGACGTCGCCAGGCTCAGGATGCATGCCGACGGGGGAAGGCGGATCGTTCTCGCCTATCTCAGCATCGGCGAGGCCGAGGACTACCGCTTCTACTGGCAGAGCAAATGGCGCCGCAATCCGCCCTCCTGGCTCGGCGCGGCCAATCGCGACTGGCCGGGCAATTATGCGGTGCGCTACTGGGCGCCGCGCTGGCACGCGATCATTTTCGGGTCGCCCGAGAGCTATCTCGACAGGATCATGCGCGCCGGCTTCGACGGGGTCTATCTCGACCGCGTCGATGCCTTCCAGATGCCCGCCCACGGCACGACCGAACCCGAGCGCGCCGGAGCGATGGCGGGATTCGTCAACACACTCGCCGCGTATGCACGCGCGCACCATCCCGGCTTCATCATCGTCGCTCAGAACGGCGAGGAACTGCTGGCCAATCCCCGCTTTGCTACGGCGATCGACGGGTTCGCGAAGGAGGACCTGCTGTTCGGCGTCACCGGCGACGACCGGCGCAACGCGACCTCTACCATCCGCGCCTCGCTCACTGCGATTTCACAGTTCAGAAAAAGCGGCAAGCCGGTGTTTCTGGCGGAGTATCTCTCCGACCCGGCGGTCATCGCCACCGCGCGCGCCGATGCCGCCGTTCTCGACATGCCGCTTTTCATTGGCTCAAGGGAGCTCACGAATGCCCAGTCCCGCTAATGTCGCCCTCGCCCTTTCCTCCGGCGCCACGATGACGCCGAGACGCTCGCTCGCCGTCGTCGGGGCCATCGTCGTCTCCGCGCTCATGTTCTCCGTCGCGCTCCTGCCCGCGCCCGAAGAGCGCGCCGAGGTCTACGCGGCGGAAGGCCGGGTCATGGAAGCAATCGCGGTGTTCGAGTCGGTGCGGGAACGCCGGCACCTGTCCACCCACGAGGCCTTCGCCCTGGCCAATCTGTACAGATCGACCGGCCGGGTCGCGCCACTCACGGGCCTGCTCATCGAGGAACTCGCGCTGCGCCCCGGCAGCAACTGGGCGCTGGTGGAGCTATCCCACATGGGCGTTAGCGCCGGCACCACACCGGCGGCCCCTCGCCTTGCACCGGCGCACGCCGCGCCGGCTGCCTATCCGACCAACGTTGCGGCCCTGTCCCTGGCTGAGGACATCGCGGCCTTCCCCAACACGACAGCCCTTTATCACGCGGAGTCACGGTGATGGCCATTCTCATTGACGGCAGCCTTTCGGACTGGAGCCCCGACATGCGGCTCGAAACGGCGGACACTCTCGTTCCCGGCTACGAGCTTTACGGCACGATCGAGGATGCCGGGTTCATCGTGGCGCTGCGAAGCGCCGAACCAATCGGGACGAACACGACGTTCTGGCTGAACACCGACAACGATTCCGCGACAGGTTATCAGATCTGGGGCTGGGCCGGCGGAGCCGAGTTCAACGTGCACATCGAGGCGGACGGGAAAGCGCGGCTCTATGCGGGTGCGGAGAGGGAAGTTCTCGTCGCCGAACTCGACTATGCGCTCGGCCCGGACGGCACCACGCTGGAGTTGGTCGTGCCCAAGGCTCTCGTCGGCGATCCTTCGTCGCTCAGCGTTCTCGCGGACATCAACGACACCGTCTTCCTGCCGGCCAACTACGGGCTGGGCGGGTACCTGATCGCAGAACCGGTCCCCGATCCGGTGAGCAGCTTCGACGGTCTTCTCGACGACTGGTCCCAGGATCAGCGCCTCGAGACGCCGCAAACCCTGGTTTCGGGTTACGAGCTTTACGGACGGGTGGACACGGACCAGTTCGCCATCGCCATCAGGAGCGCGGTGCCGATAGGTGCGAACACCACCTTCTGGTTGAACACGGATGCCGACGCCACGACCGGTCATCAGATCTGGGGCTGGGCCGGCGGGGCCGAATTCAACGTCAGGATCGAGGCGGACGGCAGGGCGCGGCTCTACGCCGGTGCGGAGGGTGAGACCTTCATCACCGAAGTCGACTATGCGCTCGGTCCCGACGGCACCACGCTCGAAATGGGCATTCCCAAGGCCCCTCTGGGCGGCGCCGCGGCCATCAGCGTTCTGGCCGATATCAACGACACCGTGTTCCTGCCGGCCAATTATGGCTTTGGCGGCTACACCATCGCCGAGCCAACCCCGCCGCCGGTCAGCACCTTCGACGGTGTGCTCGACGAATGGGCGCAGAGCCAACGGCTCGAAACCGCGCTCACCATGGTGGAGGGTTACGAACTCTACGGCCGTGTCGACCCCGACACCTATGTCTTCGCGGTGCGCAGCGCCGAGCCGATCGGGGCAAACACCACCTTCTGGCTCAACGCCGACGGCGACGCGTCCACCGGGCATCTCGTGTGGGATTGGGCCGTCGGCGCCGAATTCAACGTCCGCATCGAGGCCGACGGCCGCGCCCGGCTCTACGCCGGCGCGGAAGGCGAGACGCTCCTGGGCGAACTCGACTTCGCGCTCGGCCCGGACGGCACCACGCTCGAGATGGCGGTCCCCAAGGCCCTGATCGGCAGCCCGTCCGCAGTCACCATGTTCGCCGACATCAACGACACGGTCTTCCTGCCGGCCGACTACAGCCTTGGCGGCTACAAGCTGACCGACCCCGCCTCTCTCCCGCCGGTGGAAGACGCCGACTACAAGGTCGGCATCGTCTTTTCCGAGACGACGGCGGCGGCATACTTCTCGGAGATGGCGTATTCCCAGCTCGTCATGGCGGCGCAGAGCCAAGCCATGGCCGCGGGCATTCCCTTCGACCTTCTGGGCGAGGCGGACCTGACCGATCTCGCCAAGCTCGCCGAGTACGACGCGCTGGTCTTCCCCTCGTTCCGCAACGTACCGGCGAACCATTCCGAGATCGTCTCGGTTCTCACGGAACTGGTGCAGGAGTACGACGTGCCGCTCGTCACGGCCGGCGACTTCATGACCAATGCGGCCGACGGCTCGGCATTGCCGGGTAACCCCTACGCCACCATGCAGACGCTTCTCGGCGTCACGCGCGTGGGCGGGGACAGCGGCGTGCAGGTCCAGATCGAGGGCGTGGGCGATCATCCCATCGTCGATGGCTACGAGGGCGCCACGATCCATACCTATGCCAACGCCAGCACGAGCTATTTCGACTCCATGCTGACGGGCAGCGAGATCATCGCGCAACAGATCGTCGGCGGCACGGCGCACAACGCGGTCATCGGCACGCAGACCGGCGGTCGCAACGTGCATTTCGCGACCGAAGGCATCATGGCCGACAGCAACCTGCTGGGCAGCGCCGTTGACTGGGTCACAGCCGCGCCGGGCCCGAGCGTATCGCTGCACATGACACGGAACGAGGCCATCGTCGCCTCGCGCAATGACATGGACCAGTCGCAGGAAACGTTCGACGTCGATGGCGGCATCTATGACGCACTGCTGCCCATTCTTCAGCAGTGGAAGCAGGACTACAACTTCGTGGGGTCCTACTACGTCAATGTCGGCCTGTACCCGCCTGACCAGGAGACGAACTGGTTCATCTCCTCGGCCTATTACCAGCAGCTTCTGGCGATGGGTAACGAGATCGGCTCGCACTCCTACTCGCACCCCTCGGACACCAACCTGTTGCTGCCAGACGTCATCACCCAGGAGATCCTCGACGCCCGTATTGCGGCCTATGCGCAGCTGACCTCCGATCCGGTGGCCCGCTTTACGCCCTACGCGCTGCGGGAGGACGCAGACCCCGCGGTGATCGACGCGCTGGCCGCGATGAGCGTCGCCGAGATCAACCAGACAATGCAGGCAGCCCTCGCGGCCCCGGACCCCGTCGCCCTCGATCCGGTGTCCAAGGCCATCCTCGAGGCCTCGTTCACCTTCCAGTTCGAGCGCTCGATCCAGGTGATCGAGGCCAATCTCGGCATCGACGTGACCGGCACGGCCGTGCCCGGAATGCCGGAATCCCTGGAAACGGCCCGCCAGATCATCCAGTTCGCCGACTACCTTAGCGGCGGCGCATCGCTCGTGGGGGCCGGCTATCCGGGCGCGTTCGGCTATCTCTCGCCCGCCGACACCGGACAGGTGTATCTGGCGCCCAACACGTCGTTCGACTTCACGCTGATCGACTGGCTGAACCTGACGGCGGAAGAAGCAAGCGCTGCCTGGGTGGCGGAGTGGAACGACCTGACGGTCAACTCCGACATGCCCATCGTTGTCTGGCCGTGGCACGACTATGGGCCGACGCAGTGGTCGCTCGATGACGGGGAGCTGTCCGAGTACTCGCTCGAGATGTTCTCGAACTTCATCGCGACCGCCTATGACGCGGGGGCCGAGTTCGTCACCCTCGCCGATCTCGCCGAGCGTATCGCGACCTTCGAGCAGACCCAGCTGACCTATGCCATCGACGGCAACACGATCAATGTCGAGGCGACACCGGCATCGGGATCGCTGGGCACCTTCGCGCTCGACCTCGATGCGTTGGGCGGGCAAACCATCCAGAGCGTGGCCAACTGGTACGCCTATGACGGCGACAGCGTGTTCCTCGACGCCGATGGCGGCACCTTCGACATCACGCTGGGCAGCACGCAGACCGACGTCACCCACATCACCTCCATCGGGGCGCGGGCGAAGCTCGTCAGCCTGAACGGTGACGGAACGAATCTCGACTTCGTCATCTCCGGCGAGGGCGACGTGGTGATCGATCTCAAGCAGATTCCGCTGACCCAGGTCCAGGTATCCGGGGCAACGGTCGTCAGCCAGGATGGCGACATTCTCACGCTCCGGCTCGAAGGTATCGGCACCCACACGGTTTCCGTGAACCAGACGGTCGCGGTCAATACGGCGGCCATCATGACGGCGTCCACCGAGGACATGGCGCGGATCATCACGGCCAAGGAACTCGGCACACTGGCCGGGGTCACGGGCACCTTCGCGATCGCCGGGCTCGCCGCCTCCTCCTCCGTCCTGGCGGCACAGGCGGGCGGGGATTGGCTGTTCACGCCCGATCTCGACGACGATACGGAAGTGACCTTCACCTACACG
The DNA here is from genome assembly GCA_964572555.1 of uncultured Devosiaceae bacterium. Classification (GTDB taxonomy): domain Bacteria; phylum Pseudomonadota; class Alphaproteobacteria; order Rhizobiales; family Devosiaceae; genus CAZNHG01. The sequence goes on from CAZNHG010000022.1 coordinate 11,134, forward strand.
GTTGAGACCGACAGCGGATCGACGGCGATGAGCGCCACGATGGATCTTATCGGGATGACCGACGTGACCGGCACCACCAATGCCGACAGCCTTGCGGCCAAGGCGACGGCGGACCAGTATCACGGCCTTGCGGGCAACGACACGATCCGGGGAGGCGGTGGCAACGACATCATCTTCGGTGATGCCGGCGCCGACAGCGTGAACGGCAATGCGGGCGACGACATCATCGTCGCCATGCTCGGAGACGGCAACGACAGCTATACCGGGGGTGCCGGCATCGACACCTACGACCTGACGCGCACCGGCGCCGATGCCGTGGTCAACCTCGCCGCCCGGAGTGCCTCCAGCGTCGAGACAGGCACGGATTTTCTCGGCGGGGTCGAGAACGTCACGGGCGGCAGCGGCAACGACACGCTGACCGGGAACGGCGCGGCGAACATCCTCATCGGTGGCGCGGGCGACGACCGGCTCGACGGGGCCGGCGGCAAGGATCTGCTGACCGGCGGTGCAGGGAATGACGTGTTCGTCTTCCGCAACATCAACCATACCTCGCCAGGCGCGCGCGACGTCATCACCGATTTAACGCCCGGCGAGGATCTCATGGACCTCTCGGCCATCGATGCGCAGAGCGAGGTGGGCGGCAATCAGGCCTTCACCTTCGTCACCGCGGTCGGGGCGGCCTTCTCGGGCGTGCCCGGCGAGCTGGTGTGGGAGTTTGCCGATGCGCCAGGCGAAGGGGCGGACGCCACCGTCGTCTCGGGCGACATCAACGGCGATCAGGTCGCCGACTTCCAGATCGAGTTGACGGGGCTCGTGGAGCTGACCGCGCTGGACTTCATCCTTTGAACTCACGAATACCCATCCGCTCGAACACAAGGGGCGTCCCACGGGGCGCCCCTTCTTGATGTCCGGGAGCGGACGCGCCTCAGTCCTCGCGAAAGGCCAATGTCAACTGGTCGGTGAACGGCTTGACGAGATAGTCGAGCGCGGTGCGCTCACCGGTGGTGAAGAAGGCGTCGACCGGCATGCCGGGGATGAGGCGCGCGCCGTCCGGCAGGCTGTCGAGTTCACCCTGCTCCAGCCCAACGCGCACCTGGTAGAACTGGGCGCCGGAGTCGGCATCCCGCGTCAGGTCCGGCGAAATGCGCGTCACCTTCGCCTGCAGTTCCGGCGTCTCACGCGCGTTGAAGCTGGTGAAGCGCAGACGCACGATCTGCTCGACGGCGAGCTTGTCGATGTCCACGGGATCGACCCGCACATCCATCATCAGCCGTTCGTCCTGCGGCACGATCTGCATCAGCGTCTCGCCCGGGCTCACCACCCCGCCGATGGTGCGCACCAGCGACTCGTGCACCACACCGGTGATGGGCGCGCGGATGGTCAGCCGGTCGAGCCGGTCACGGGCAGCGATGCGCTGTTGTTCGAGTTCGGCGATGGCCTGCCCCACCTCCTGCAACTGGGTCAGCACTTCGCTCTGGAAGGCATCCTCGAGCTGGGCGATCTGCAGGTGCTTTTCGGCGATGGCCCCTTTCGTGCGGGCAATCTCCGTCGTCAGCCTGGCGTTATCCGCCCGGATGCGTACGAGCTGGCGCTGCAACTCGGTGACGCGCGTGGCCTCCACCAGCCCCCGGTCGAGCAGTCCTTCCAGTCCGTCCAGCTGCTTGGAGACGATGGCGATCTCATCCGCAGCCGCATCGCGCTGGGCCTCGAGGCCATCTACCTCGTTGCCCAGCTGGGCGGCCTGTTCCTCGAGTTGCGCGATCTGGCTGGCCTTGGTGGCGGCACGCGCCGTGCGCAATTGCTCCTCGGCCTCGAGGAGAGCATGGTTGCGCGCGGCATCGGGGAGCGTATCGAGCTTCCCCGTCCAGGAGATCTGCCCGGTCCCGTCCCGTTCCGCCGCCAGCCGCGCCTGGCGCACATAGGCTTCGCCGAGCTGGGCCTCGATGACCGAAAGATTGGCAAGCACCGAGGTGGCGTCCAGGTTGAGAAGAACCTGCCCCTGGCGGACCGCGTCCTCGTTCCGCACGAGAATGGCACTGACGATGCCGCCTTCCTGATGCTGCACGCGGCGCGCCCCGCCATCGGCAACGACGCTGCCGGCGGCCACAACGGAGCCCGAAAGGGGTGTTGTCGCCGCCCAGTAGCCGAGCGCGCCGACGAGCGCAGCAATCGACACGGTGCCCCACAAGGCGTGGCGGTTGAGACTGCGGAGCTGGCCTTTCGCCATCGGGATAGTGTCGGTCATTGCGCCCTCGCCTTGCGTGCCGCCTCCAGCGATGCCGGCTGCGCCGTGATGGCGGCCAGAACGGTATCCTTGGGACCGAACGCCGCCTGCCGTCCGTCCTGGAGAAACAGGATCTTGTCCACCGCCGCTATGGCGGCGGGCCGGTGCGCCACGATGATGACGATCGCCCCGCGCGCCTTGGCCGCTTCCACCGCGGCGTTGAAGGCGGTATCGCCCGCCGCGTCGAGATTGGAATTGGGCTCGTCGAGCACGATCAGGAAGGGATCGCCGAACAGGGCCCGCGCCAGGCCGATGCGCTGGCGTTGACCGGCCGACAGCATGACGCCGCGCGCGCCGATCTGGGTCTGGTACCCGTCGGGCAGCCCCGCGACCATTTCATGGATATTCGCCGCCCGTGCGGCGGCGATGACCTGGTTGAAATCGACATCGGTGCGAAACCGCGCGATATTCTCGGCCACGGTGCCGTCGAACAGCTCTACCGTTTGCGGCAAATAGCCGATGGCGCGTCCGAGCACGTCCGGGTCGAAATGCCTGGGCTCCGAGCCGTCGAGCCGCACCGTGCCGGAGCGTGCCGGCCATACGCCGGTCAGCGTGCGGATCAGCGAGGACTTGCCGCAGCCCGATATGCCGAGAATGCCCACGGCCTCTCCAGCCTGAAGAGAGAAGTTGAGCCCGGCGAGAAGCGGCGGCCCCTCCCGCATCGGGGCGATGGCCAGCTCGTTCACCGAGAACGATGTGCGGGGCGCCGGCAGGGTGGCCTTGCCCTCGGCGGCGGGCATTTCGTCGAGAGCCTGCCTGATCCGGCTCATCGCCTTGCGCGCGGCGATGAAGCCGCGCCAGTTGGAGATGACCTGCTCCACCGGCGAAAGCGCTCGCGCCGTCATGATGGAGGCGGCGATCATCAGGCCCGGCGTCAGCTCGCCATTGAGCGCGAGAAACGCGCCCATCGCCAGCACCGACGATTGCAGGAGAAGGCGGAACGCCTTTGTCGCGGACGAAAAGATCGTGTTGCTGTCGGCGGCCCGTGCCTGGGCCCGGATGAGGTCGTTCGATGCGGTGGCCCATCTCCGCGTCAGCGGCGCCTCCATGCCCATGGCGACGACGGTTTCCGCGCTCTGGCGCACATCGGCGTGCTGCAGGCTCCGTGCGCCGGCGGCGGCATCGCTCAGCGCGCCCGGCTTGCGGCCGAACCAGTTGGTCAGCAGCATGAGGCCGGCAGCGACAGTCGCCCCGCCGACGCTGAGCCAGCCCAGCATGGGGTGGAAGGCGAAGACGATGAGCATGAAGACCGGCACCCAGGGCAAGTCGAAGAAAGCCAGCGGGCCGTTGCCGGAGAGGTACTGGCGCACGGTTTCAAGATCGCGCACGGGATCGTGCCCGTTCTTCTGGTCCGGTGCCGCTCCCGCGGCGATGACACTGGAAAAAACCGGTTCCGCGTAACTCGCGGCGACCAGCGAAGAATAGCGGATCGCCATGCGCCCGCGCACCACCTCCACCACGCCATAGAAGACATAGAGCCCCACCATCAGCCCGGTGAGTGCGAGAAGCGTGGGGACCGACCGGCTCGCCAGCACACGGTCATAAATCTGCAGCATGAACAGCGGGCCCGTGAGCAGCAGCAGGTTGGACGCGACACTGAGCATGAACAGGCCTGTCGCGGCCGGCCCGGTCCGCCATGCCGCCATTACGGCCCTGCCAAGGTGTGACGCCGCCATGCGAAAGGTCCTCACGATACAAGCGCTTGATAGACGCCGTCAGTCTTGGCGCAATTTCACGTCCGCTCCATTGACAATTCTCAACAGCGGCACGGTGAGAAGCGCTTAATTGTGCGGATCGGCGCCAAGGCTGCGCCGGCAATCCTTCGGAGACGAAACAATGTGCGGCATCGTTGGGATTACGGGCAGCGCGCCGGTCGCCGACCGCCTGGTGAGCGCCCTTACGCGGCTCGAATACCGGGGCTATGACAGCTCGGGCATCGCAACGCTCGTGGCGGGCGATATCCTGCGTTGCCGTGCGCAGGGCAAGATCGAGAACCTCGCGGGCAAGCTCAGCCTCTCCCCGCTCGCCGGTACGATCGGCATCGGCCACACGCGCTGGGCCACGCATGGCGCCGCCACCGAGGACAACGCCCATCCGCACGGCACGCATCGCGTTGCGGTGGTGCACAACGGCATTATCGAGAACTACAGGGAGCTGCTGGCCGATCTTCGCGCCGACGGCTATAGCCCGCAGACCCAGACCGACACCGAGGTCGTTGCCCTTCTCGTTACCCGCGAGATGGACAACGGCGCCGATGCGCAGCAGGCCGTTCAGGCAACGCTTGCCAGACTGCGGGGCTCCTATGCCCTCGTGTTCCTCTTCCATGGCGATGAGCGCGAACTGATCGCCGCCCGGCTCGGCTCACCGCTGGCGCTGGGGTACGGCGAGTCCGAGATGTTCATCGGCTCGGACGCGCTGGCGCTGTCGCCGTTCACGCGCAACCTGACCTATCTCGAGGACGGCGACTGGGCCGTGGCAACTCCGGAGGGTGCGGTCATCCACGATGCCACCGGCGCCATCGTCGAACGCGCCATACGGGCGCTCGGCGCCTCGGCGGAGTTGGCGGACAAGTGGCCGCACCGTCATTTCATGGCCAAGGAAATCCATGAGCAGCCCGAGACCATCGCCCGCGCGATCAACCAGTTCATCGACCCGGCGATGAGCACGCTCAGGCCGCTCGAGGAGGTGAGCTTCGATTTCTCCAGGCTCTCGCGCATCACCTCTTCGGCGTGCGGCTCGGCATTCTATGCGGGCGCCACCGCCAAATACTGGTTCGAGGCTTTCGCCAACCTGCCGTTCGATATCGATATCGCCTCGGAATTCCGCTATCGCCAGCCGCCGCTGACCGCCAACGGGCTGTCGATGTTTATCTCCCAGTCCGGCGAGACGGCGGATACGCTGGCGGCCCTGCGCTATTGCGCTGCAGCGGGCCAGCATGTCGCGGCCGTAATCAACGTGGACGAATCCACTATGGCCCGCGAGGCGCATGTCAATTTCCCGCTGCTGTGCGGTGCGGAAATCGGCGTGGCCTCGACCAAAGCGTTCACCTCGCAACTGGCCGTCCTCTTGTGCCTTTCCATCGCGGCCGGAGCGGCGCGCGGCACGCTCGACGCCGCCACACAGCGCCGAATGGTTTCCGCGCTTATGATGCTGCCCGCCGCCCTATCTGCGACGCTCAAGCTCGAGGCGGAAATCGCGGCCATCGCACACGACCTCGTTTCGGTGCGCGACGTGCTGTTCCTGGGGCGCGGTGCGTTCTATCCGCTGGCCAACGAGGGCGCGCTCAAACTCAAGGAAATCTCCTACATTCACGCGGAAGGCTATGCGGCAGGCGAACTCAAGCATGGCCCCATCGCGCTGATCGAGCTGGGAACCCCGGTCGTCGTCATCGCGCCAAGTGGTGCATATTTCGACAAGACCATGTCGAACCTCAAGGAGGTCACGACGCGCGGTGCGCGGGTGATCCTTCTCACCGACGCGGACGGGGCCGTCGCGGCGGCCGACGACCAGGTCACCCCGGTCGTCATGCCGCAGGTCGACCCGGTGATCGCCCCCATCGTGGCAGCGCTGCCGCTGCAGCTTCTCGCCTATCATACGGCAGTTCTGAAGAACCACGATGTCGACCGGCCGCGCAATCTCGCCAAATCCGTAACCGTGGAATAAGGCCCTGATGCAATGACCACTCTCGTGACAGGCGGCGCCGGCTATATCGGCAGCCACATGGTGTACCGGCTCGTCGACGCCGGCGAGCCGGTCATCGTCCTGGACAATCTTTCGACCGGCTTCGACTGGCTCGTCGCCCCCGATGTCGACCTGGTCGTGGGCGATGTCGGCGACATGCAGCTGGTGGCCGATCTGATCCGGGCCCACAAGGTCACCGCGATCATCCATTTCGCCGGGTCGGCGGTCGTGCCGGAGTCGGTGGAGAACCCGCTCAAGTATTATGTCAACAATACAGTAAACACACGCGCTCTCATCGAGACGGCTGTCGCGGGCGAGGTGCAGCATTTCATCTTCTCCTCGACCGCTGCCGTTTACGGCATCACCGGGCTCGACCCGGTACGCGAAGACGCGCCGCTCGCACCGATCTCGCCCTATGGGCGTTCCAAGATGATGAGCGAGATGATGCTCGCCGACGTCGCCGCGGTGACGCCGCTGCGTTTCGGCATTCTGCGCTATTTCAATGTCGCCGGCGCCGACCCGGAGGGCCGCACCGGGCAGGCCACGGCCCGCGCCACGCACCTGATCAAGGTGGCGTGCCAGACCGCGCTGGGGCTTCGGCCGCACATGGAGATATTCGGCACGGACTACCCCACACCGGACGGCACGGGGCTGCGCGACTTCATTCACGTCACCGACCTTGTCGATGCACATGCTGCGCTTCTCGCCTATCTGCGCGACGGCGGGGAGAGCGTGACGCTGAATTGCGGCTATGGCACCGGCCATTCCGTTAGCGACGTCGTCGCGGTCGTGCGTGCGGTGAGCGGCGTCGACCTCGAAGCCCGTCCCATGCCGCGTCGGCCGGGGGATGCGGCCTCCGTTATCGCCGCCGCGGATCGCATTCACCAAGTCCTCGACTGGCAGCCCGCCTATCGGGATCTCACACAGATCGTACGGTCGGCCTATATTTGGGAAGAACATCTCGGCGCCCGCATGGACCGCCCGGCCGTTGCGTGACGCCCCTTAGCCCGCCTCTGGAGCAATATCTCTTCCGCTTCACTTCCGAAAACGCTCTAAGCCCTGCCCGCCCCCGTTATCGAGAAAATGCGCACGAGGCGATCCACGGTGGACTCGAACATGTCCGGCTCCATATCCGCGCCGGTTACCGCGACCTTTGCCTGCAGGGGATGCCGCACGCACTCGGCCGCTTCGACGAGAGGCGCTTGCGCGGCGATCAGGGAGTCCATGCCGCCACAGGTCACGAAAACCATGACGTGCGGATGATCCCTGAGCTGGAGCGAGAGCACGCTGCGCATGGGCCCGGACAGCCGGTCGCCCCACACCGGACCGCCCACGACGACGGCGCGCGCGGGATTGAGCTCGGTATGCGGGGCGGTCGGCACGGCGTTCTTACGCGTGAGGAAGTCGAGGGCGAGGACAATCCGTCCCAGGATGCCCTCGTAGCGCGGACACGACACCTCGACCACCTCCGCATCGAGCCGCTCGCCCAGTCGCATCGCCACACGGCGGGTTCGGCCCGTCAGAGAATAGAACATCACCAAAGGGCGCATACGGTTCTCCGGGAGAATTTCACGACATTGTCATTCAGCAGTGTCCGTAAGTTGACCTAAGTCAATTTCTCATGGAATTTCGCACAGGATTATTCTCCAAGAACTCCCGCCGACATCCAGCGCAGCGCCCGCACGCCCGGGACGGGCGTCGTACAAGAAAATAATCGTCAGTCATCGCTAAAATGTAATTTCCGTCGCGACATATAAGGGTGGTATACTGAAATATTGACCGGATTGGGACTTTGGGGACCCATGATGACGCCTACCCGCAACAGCTACCTTGCCTACGGGGCTGCGTTTGTCGCGCTTGCCGTCGCGCTCGGCATCAAGCAGGCGCTCAGCGTGGTTCAGGCGGATACGGCGACTGCCCTTTTGTTTACCCCGGCCATCTGCGTGGCGGCAATTATGGGCGGTTTCGTACCCGCCTCGGTCGTCACCGCAGCTTCCGCCCCGTTCCTCGCCTATTATTCGAGCATAGATCCCACCGAATCCATCGGGCTCAATCTCGCCCTGTTCGGCGCGGTCGGCATCACCATCGCCTGGCTCGGCGAGTCGTTTCGCCAGGCGCAGGACCGTGCAGTTTCCGCCAGCCGGCAGTTGCAGCGCCGGGAGATGTATCTGCATTCCATCCTCAACAGTGCGCCCGACGCCACCATAGGTATTCGCGCGGATGGCGAGATCATCTCGTTCAACACCGCCGCCGAGCGCCAGTTCGGCTACCGGCAGGCCGAGGTTCTGGGCCGGAACGTGAAGATGCTCATGCCCGCCCCGTTCAGCGAGGAGCACGACGAGCATCTCAGGCGCTACCTGCGGACGGGCGAACGGCGCATGATCGGCTCCGGCCGGGTCGTCACCGGCCTGCGCAGCAACGGCACGACGTTTCCCATGCGCCTGAGCGTGGGCGAGATGGTCTCGGGCGACGAGGTCATCTTCACCGGCTTTGTGCACGACCTCACCGCCTCGCAAAAAACAGCCGCCGAGCTGCACGAGGCTCATATCGAACTGGCACGGCTCGCCCGCGTGAACGAGTTGGGCGAAATGACCTCGATGCTCGCGCACGAACTCAACCAACCGCTGGCAGCGGTTGCCAACTATCTTCACGGCATCAGGAAAATGATCGCCGCACCCCACCCGAACACGACGGCGATCGCCCAGGCGGCCGAGGAGGGCGCCGCCCAGTCCCTGCGCGCCGGCGAGATCATCCGGCACCTGCGCGAATTCATGGTGCGCGGCGAGAGCGAGCGCCAGATCGTGGATCTCGGCTGGCTGGTCGACGAGGCCGCCGGCTTCGCGCTGACCGGGACCCAGCAATCGGGCATCAAGTTGCACAAGAACCACGAGGCCGCGGGCGTCCAGGTTCTCGTCAATCGCGTACAGCTCCAGCAGGTCGTGCTCAACCTTCTGCGCAACGCGGTCGAGGCGATGCGTGGCCAGGAGCGGCGCGAACTCCTGATCGAAACCGCGCTCACCGATGCCGAAACGGCCGAAATCAGGGTATCCGACACGGGACCGGGCATTCATCCGCAAATACGGCGCGAGCTCTTCAAGCCGTTCGTAAGCTCGAAACCGGGCGGCATGGGTATCGGCCTGTCGATTTCAAAGCGGATCGTGGAGAACCACGACGGCACGATGACGGCCGAACCCAATCCGGGCGGCGGAACGATCTTCCGGCTCACGCTGCCCATCGTCAGCAAGGGAGGCTAGCGAATGGCCGAGCAAGACGTGATTCACATCGTCGACGACGACGAGTCCGTGCGCAAATCCCTGTCGTTTCTTCTGAGCAGCTCCGGCTACGCGGTGCGCGTTCACGAGTCCGCCACGACATTTCTCGAGGTCGCCCGCTCTTACGAAGGATGTCTTATCACTGATCTGCGTATGCCCGACATCGGCGGCGTCGACCTGCTCAAGCGCATGCGCAACCAGCACCTCAGCATTCCAGTCATCGTGGTGACAGGGCATGGCGATGTGCAGGCCGCCGTCGAATGCATGAAAAACGGCGCTGTCGACTTCCTCGAAAAGCCGTTCAGCGACGACACGCTGCTGGAGGCACTCGGCTGCGCCGTCAGCCTTTCCCGCCAGAAGAGTCTTCTCGAGCGCGAGCACACCCAGGCAATGGAAAAGCTCGAGCTACTGAGCGAGCGCGAGCGGCAGGTACTCGAGGGCGTGGTGTCGGGCCTGCCCAGCAAGACAATCGCGTACAATCTCGGCCTGAGCC